>JANQUX010000391.1 GCA_030730545.1 Maribacter sp.
GTATAACATTACATTAAAATATTTATTACCACCAACGCAAAGACAAGTTGAAGTGTTTGAAGCTGCATCTGCGAGATGGGAGCGTATTATAATTAAAGACGTGCCAGATGTTAGTGGTCCTATACCTTCTGCTTTTCAAGGTTTTCCAGATATTGATTCTATTGATGATTTGGTTATAGAAGTTGCTTTAGCACCAATAGACGGACCAGGTGGTATTTTAGGTCAAGCAGGTCCGCAGTTCGTAAGAACAGAAGATTTTTTATCATTAACAGGAGTAATGTTCTTTGATGTTGAAGATTTAGATTTTCTTGAAGAAATTGATTTGTTCGAAGAAGTAATCGTTCATGAAATGGGGCACGTTTTAGGCGTAGGTACGCTATGGAATACAGCTCCTTTCGGATTTGACAGAACCTTAAGAGCAGGTCCTGACAGTAACCCATACTTTACAGGTCAAAAAGGAAATGTTTTTTGGAATGCTGAAGGAGGTACAGATGAATTACCTATTGAGAATATGGGCGGTCCTGGTACTGCTTTAGGTCATTGGAGAGAAGCTACTTTAAATAATGAACTTATGACAGGATTCTTAAATCTTGGAGAAAACCCATTAAGTAGAATAACTGCTGAATCTATGAGAGATCTTGGATACGGTTCTGCTTCTGTTGGTGAGTCTTATGATTTACCACGTGGTACAGAAGGTGTAGATATTAATGATCTTGGTGATTTTGGCACTGCTGAAAATCAAGGTTTAAATATTGCTAAAATGGAGGTTCTTCTTGGAGTTAGAGGGTTTGTAAATGCCAAGAAATAACACTTAAGCATTTTAGCGTATTACCAAAAGATACTAAAACCAATTACTACTTTAGAGCTTGCATCAATTATATATGATGCAAGCTTTTTTATTTTATCCTGATTAAAAGTCTTTACTCCGTAATCTTCCAAATCACTTTAATTGTAACCTTTGACCTTAAATACCCTCACCTAGTAAAACTGTCGCTATCTTTGCCAAAAATAATGTTATGTCAAGGCAGTTTTCAGATTTAGGAATCAATAAAGAAATTCAACAAAGTTTAGAAGAGTTACAAATTACTGTTCCTACAGATATACAACAAAAATGCATTCCTGTTCTCTTAAAGAAAAAAGATGACCTTGTTGCCTTGGCAAAAACAGGTACGGGTAAAACTGCTGCTTTTGGCTTGCCATTACTACAGATAATAAATACAGAAAATACAGCCGTACAAGCCGTTATTTTAGCGCCAACAAGAGAATTGGCTCAGCAGATATATGCGAACCTGATTTCGTACTCTAAGCATAGTCCTGCGATATCAATCGCTGCAGTATGTGGTGGCATACCTATAAAACCTCAAATAGAACGTTTAAAAGACGCTACTCATATTGTAGTAGCCACACCAGGTCGATTAGTTGATTTGGTAAAACGCGAGGTTATAAACATTAAAAACTTGAAGTATTTGGTTTTAGATGAAGCCGATGAAATGGTAACTGCGTTGAAAGAAGATTTAGATACTATAATCGAAGGAATTCCAAAATCTCGACGTACGTTATTATTCACTGCTACCATGTCTGGCGCAATAAAACAGCTAGTTCAAAATTACATGTCTAAAAATGTAGTACATGTTGAGGCTAATATGTCTACACTTGGTCACCAAGGTATCGATCACCAATATGTGGTCGTAGAACCTATCGAAAAGTTAGATGTTCTTATGCACTTCTTAAATACTAAAGAAGGACAGCGTGGCATCATTTTCTGCAAAACAAAAGCGGCAGTCAATAAGCTGGCTAAAAACTTAGCTATAAATAAATTTTCATCAGGAGCTTTACACGGCAGTTTATCTCAAGGTATTCGAGATCGTATAATGGGTCAGTTTAGAGAAGGGCACATCGACATATTGGTGGCTACAGATTTGGCAGCTCGTGGTATTGATGTAAAAGAACTGGGGTACGTAGTTAATTATCATTTACCTGATACTTACGATGCCTATGTTCACCGAAGTGGTAGAACAGCTAGAGCAGGGGAGAAGGGACTTTCATTAACTATTCTACAAAAAGAAGAAGTTGCCGAAGTATTTGATTTTGAAAAGGAATTAGGTATTTCTTTCTCGAAATACCAAAAAGCAGATGCACAGAGTATCGAAGAGAACAACACATTGCTTTGGGCTAAAAAAATCTTTAAAACCAAACCAAATCGCGAAGTATCTGAAGAATTCAAAACTAAGGTAAGAACCATTTTTCATCACTTGACCAAAGAAGAATTGGTAGAGAAAATATTAGCGAATTACTTAGCTCAAAATGCAACCACAAATTCAAAATCTGAGGATTCTAAATGACAACGATTTATTAGTTATGGAGAACCTGTTAAGGCTGTAATCTTTTTGACCTGTTATGTTTATTTGGTGTTCAACCTTCGGCTTGGTTAATAATTAGATGGTTCTGAAGCTGAATAGGGTTTTTTAAATAGCTTAGATTGCGGCTAAACTAGCTTTAAATATCCGTTTATAGATTTTTTATAGCGGTACCAATTTATAGTTTTTTTATGTAATTTTCTTACTAGAAGTCTGTGAAAATTATACTGCAGTTAGCTTTTCGAACATCGGGAAATATCAAAATTTTTAAATATTATTTCTTTTGAATTAGTATATCCAACACCTTTGTTAATTTATCTTTATTAAGAGGTTTTGACAAATAATCTATAACATGTTGGTCATTACTAGCTGCTTCCATATCTGCATTACTTATAGAGGAGCTTAGCATTACTATAGCTGAATTTGCTTTTTTATCGACTGTAAATTTTGAAAATTCAAGTAAAAATTCAAACCCATCCATAATAGGCATTTTAATATCTAAAAATATAAGTTCAGGGAAATTATCGGCTTTAGTTTTTAAATAATCTAAAGCCTCTATTGCTGAAGACTTTACAGTGATAGTCTCTGCAATATTTTCTTTTTCAGTCACAATTTTTGAAACGTAATTATCTATAGAATTATCATCGACTAGCATTATCTCCTTTAACTTCATAGTAAATTTTTTATTATAAGGAATTGGGTAATTTGATACTGAATTTAGTTCCTTTTTCCAATTCAGATGTTACATGTATAGAACCTTTTAGTTTCTCTATAGTTTCTTTTACGATATATAGTCCCATTCCTGAGCCTGTAGATAACGTAGTAGCTCTATGAAACATATCAAATATTTTATCAATATACTCTTCTTTGATTCCTATACCGTTGTCTTCAATATCAATTTTAACATTTTTATCATCGACTGCAATGAAGATATTTAGAAAATGATTTTTTTTATTCTTGTCATGATATTTAAAGGCATTTGATATTAAGTTATTTAATATTATTGATATGCGTTTTGGATCAGAAAGAAAATCTACAGTTTGGTTTATATCCAAAGTAAGTTTTGGTTTATAATTAAGGTCCATGTATTTTAAATCTTCCCAACTAGAATTTATGAGCGATTCAAAATTAATTCTCTCATGCGCTAACCCCGTTCTAGTATTTAATGAATAATCTAAAATATCAGCTATGAAC
>JANQUX010000392.1 GCA_030730545.1 Maribacter sp.
ATCCGCCTGCGGTACCTATATAGCGTATTCTTTTGGTATGGTGTTCTCTAAAGTCATATGCGGTCATGGGTATACTACCTGCTTCCTTTTCAATAATTTCATACGTATCGCATTGAAAACGGTCTACTATATATTCTTTTATCGCTGTCTCATATTCAGCCTTTGGCAGTAATTGTTCTGAAAATAACGTGTATTCAATTAACGCGGTGTCATTTGAATACGGAAGTACATACATAAAACGGGTATTTCCTTTTTGAGGGATGGAAAAATCCATATAAGTAACTTCATTGGCATTGAAAATCGGCTTTTCAGTTTTAATTACCCAGCCTACAAAATGTTGCTGCAGCACCGGATATTTCTTTTGCTCGGTTGCCATTTTATAGTCAAATAGGCTATTGAATAGGTATTTACCCGAATAGGTGCTATTGGTAGTGTTTACAATAACCTCGGTGGTGGACTCCCTTAAGTCTACCAATGCTTCTTGAACGAAAGTGATATTTTCTGATTCTTTGATTCGACCTAAATAATGATTATAAAAATCAATACTGCGTATCATTTTATAAGAATATGGGGCAATATTTGTTCTTTGGATAATATCGTCTCCTTGAAAATGAATCGTCTCCCATTTTTTATGGACAATGTTTTCGAATTGACCTTCACCTTCTTCCCAAAAACACCATGTTCTATCATTGCTATTTTTAGCGTCTTTGTCGAGAAGTAATATCTTTTTATGATCAAAAAACGAATCATTGAGCATAGCATCAGCAAGTAATAAACCAGATGCGCCTGCTCCAATAATAATGTAATCGTATTCGTTCATGAATTTTTAAAACATTGCTCGATAATCGAGATTTAAATGCTCCGAGGCTTGCCTCGAAATATTATTGTTGTTGACTTACAAATGTCTCGTGGGCTTGGCCCGAGGTCGTTTACCCAGGGTTTTACATACCGAGAATATCAAAAATACGAAATAGTAGTTGTTTTTTGTTCTTAATTTAATGTGTAACGTATTCCTAGAAATGAACGTATGCCTTGGTTAGGGCCGTAGACGTACGACGGATCAAAAGTCAATGCATTTGGGTTGTTTGGTGTCGCAACTGCATTACCATTGGTATCAAAAGTTACTTCTTTATCAAATGGGTCGCTTGCACGTGCTATGATAAATGGATTTCCTCTATTTGGTGTCCAGTTTAATAAGTTTTTTACTCCTCCGTAGAACTCGAAATTTTTCAGTCCATCATACGTAAATTGTATGTTCTGAATACTCCATGCAGGTGAAAAATCTCGTCTGGGATCGATTTCGCCTAAAGTAGGTAAACGCATAGGTCCATATAGATTACCTGTGTAATCAATGCTAACATCCCAGGTACGAATATCATAGCTAATACTCCAGTTTGCTGAATAACTTTCAGTTAGTATTTGTCTTTCTTTTATGCCGTCTTCCGTATTACTAACATTTTGTACTGTGCCACCTAACATAAATTTTAAACCATTATAAAATGAAACATCTACATTGGCACTAACCCCTTTTGAAATGGATGTTCCGTTTAAATTATCATATATGATCTGATTAGGGTTTGTGTCGTAATCAGGGATAATTACATTCTGAAAATTGGTGTAAAATACAGAGGCATCAAAGCTTACAAAAGTGCCATTATCACCATAGATTTTCTTCAAGTAATTCAAGTTGACATTAAACGAGCGTTCTGGTTTCAATTCCTCTGCAATAATCACATCCCGCGAGCCTGTTAATGCAGCATGATCTTCGGTAAACAGATTTACCACTCTAAAACCTGTACCAGCGTTTAATCGAATAATATCATTGTCGGTGAATTTAAAACGATATGCCCCTCGCGGAGTAAAAATGTTACCATGGCGGTCATCATAATCGTAACGACCACCTAATAATAAAGAATGCTTTTTATTAAATGCTATTTCATCTTGTATAAATAAACTTGGTATTACAACTTCGTCTGGTTGGTTACCATTGCCATCGGTATTTAAGGTCGCCGGTGTATTGTCATCATAATAATTGTAACGCAATGCCGTACCTGCTAAAAGGCTATGTTTATCTATGGTCTTGTCCCAAGTTAGTTGTGTAAAACCTATTCGTTGATCGGCTAGGTATGGCACATCGCCATAAACAGAATTTTGTTTGTGATCGTTATATGAAAAAGAAAGTATAAGTTGCTCTTCGACCGGTAATTGGTATTTACCTAGAACTTCCCATCTGCGGGTATAAATACTTTCGCCATAAACTTCATCTCCTCCTCTAAATTCTGGATTCCATTGCATTTCGCCGCCCCAACGATCTTCATAAAAAAAGCGTCCGGCTAGCGTAAGAATTCGTGAATTATTTCTAGTAAAATTCCATTTTTGAAAAACCGAAATACGGTCTTGCAATGTTAGGTCTGTAAAATTATCCCCGTTATTATCTATGGGGTTATCATACTTAAAATAGTTGGCTCCTAAGAGCACATTAGTTTTATTGCCAATATTAAATTTCGTGCCGATATCAAGGTTAAGTTCTCCCCATGAGGTAGCAAAACTATCAGCGAAAAAATCTGGTGCAGATAAGTTATTTTTCGTGATGATGTTTATGAGTCCGCCAACGGCTTCACTTCCGTAAAGGGTAGAAGCAGGACCTTTAACAACTTCAATTTGTTCAATAAGTGAATTCGGTATACCAGATAATCCGTAAACGGTACCTAGACCACTAACTATAGGCATACCGTCAATGAGCACTAAGGTATACGGACCTTCTAATCCATTAATATGAATATCACCCGTATTACATACGTTACAGTTTATTTGTGGTCTAACTCCGTTAACATTCTGCAAAGCTTCAAAAATACTTGCTGTCGGATTTTTCTTGAAGAAAGTCGGCTTGTAAACTTCTACAGGCACCGGACTCTCTAATCTACTTACAGGCTTTAAGGTTCCGGTAACGACCATTTCATCTAAAGATTCGGTAGTAGGTGATAAGCTGATATGAACGATTTGATCTGCGCCTTCGGTAATTGTAATTGTTTTGTAATATTTCTCAAAGCCAATGGTAGATGCTATAAGAGTGTATTTTCCTGCGGGAACATTTTTTAAAGTATACTGTCCATTTTCATTTGAAGCAGTACCAATTTCGGTTCCCTTTAAATAAATATTTACATAGGCTTCTGAACCATCATTTGATGAAATAGTGCCAGATATAGTAGAATTTTGCGCACTTATGATACCGAAAAATAAAATAGAGTAAACAAAAAATATTATTTTAATCATCTAAAATTAAATTTAGACAAATCTAAAAAATTGTTTTTACGTATAAAAATGTATTTTTGTGTTTATATTGTTTTAACATGACTTTATCTGAAGAAGATTACATAAAAGCTATTTATCATTTAAGCGAGTTCAATAGTAAGTCCGTTGCCACCAATGCAATAGCCGAGCAGATGAAAACGAAGCCATCATCAGTTACCGATATGGTTAAAAAGCTATCTGAGAAGTCTTTGGTAAATTATAAAAAATACCAAGGTGTGTTACTTTCTGAAAAAG
>JANQUX010000393.1 GCA_030730545.1 Maribacter sp.
TCTGACTGTTAATCAGAGGGTCCTTGGTTCGAGCCCAAGAGGGGGAGCAAAAAGCGAAATCCAATCTATTTATTTAGGTTGGATTTTTTGTTTTTGGTCAACACCGACGGCACTTCGCACTGTTCTATCTTACACTTCTGCTTTTTCCCATAAAATCCAATTTTCAATTGATTACCTGAAATTAGGTGTTCTATTCGGTACCTCTATTTAAAACTCTAAGTATCTCTGTTATTTAAATAATCAACAGATAAGGTCATTTCAATTCGATTAAATACATCGCCAATCTTTTTCAATATCTTTGGTAAACACTCATATTGCTTTATAATATAAAATATGTCAAACTATTTAATTACGGTAAACGAAGAAGAACTACAGGTTAATAGTAGCGATGTCGATGCTCTAGATAGTATTAATGTCGATAAAAAAAACCTTCATGTTTTAGATAATAATAGTGCTTTTCAAATAGAGATAGTTCATTCAGATTTTTTGAACAAGACGATGTCATTGTCTATCAACGGTAATATTTACGACATAAAGCTGGAAGACGAGTACGATCAGCAGGTCAAAAAAATGGGATTACTATCAATTACGACTCAAAAATTGAACGAGGTAAAAGCACCAATGCCAGGTCTAATTGTTGATGTAATGGTTGAGGTAGGTCAAGAGATTGTAGAAGGTACTCCCTTATTGGTTTTGTCGGCAATGAAAATGGAAAATATTATTCTTGCGCAAGGTGAGGGAATTATTAAGTCTATTGAAGTTAAAAAAGACGACGCTGTAGAAAAAGGACAAGTGATTATTGAAATGGAGTAGAGACCTAACATTATAACTGTAATTGGAGAAAGAGTAAATTACATAGGATGAGACCTTTGATACACTCTTAAGAGAAAAATCCTATAATATTGAGACCCGCCCAATGGTACTGGCGAGCAAGTCTTAGAAAATTAAACCCTCAATGAGGGATTAAATCTCGATTATCGAGTTAAATAAGTTTTAATGAAGAAAATACTAATAGCCAACCGAGGTGAAATAGCTTTACGAATAATGAAAACTGCCCAGAAAATGGGAATTAAAACGGTTGCTGTTTACTCAGAGGTTGATCGCCATTCGCCACATGTTAAGTTTGCTGATGAAGCAGTTTTATTGGGGCCTGCGCCATCATCGGAATCTTATCTGGTCATGGATAAAATTATTAATGCAGCTAAAATAACCGGAGCCGAAGGTATTCACCCAGGTTACGGATTCTTAAGTGAAAATGCGGTGTTCGCCCAAATGGTCGAGGATAATGGGATTACTTTCATTGGTCCTAAGCCTCATGCTATTAAGGTGATGGGGAATAAGTTAGCTGCCAAAGAAGCGGTTCGTGATTATGATATTCCTATGGTGCCAGGTATCGAAGAGGCAATAACTGATGTTGCGTTAGCTGAAAAGGTAGCTAAGCAGATAGGTTTCCCGATTTTAATAAAAGCATCTGCAGGTGGTGGTGGTAAAGGAATGCGTGTAGTTGAGAATTTGCAAGATCTACCGGAACAAATGCAACGGGCGATCAGCGAAGCGCAAGCTGCTTTTGGCGATGGTTCTGTTTTTATAGAAAAGTATGTAGGTTCGCCTAGGCATATAGAAATTCAAGTACTAGCCGATACACATGGCAATACAGTTCATTTATTTGAACGTGAATGTAGTGTTCAAAGAAGACATCAAAAAGTAGTTGAAGAAGCTCCGTCAGCAGTATTGACTCCAGAAATTAGAAAAGCGATGGGTGAAGCTGCTATTAAAGTGGCAAAAGCATGTGATTATGTTGGTGCGGGTACGGTGGAGTTCTTACTAGACGAAAAGAAGAATTTCTACTTTTTAGAAATGAACACAAGGTTGCAAGTAGAGCATCCGGTTTCTGAGTTGATATCTGGTATTGATTTAGTAGAACAACAAATAAAAGTAGCCAGGGGCGAAAAGTTGGCTTTTACTCAAGAAGATTTGAAAATAACAGGTCATGCGCTTGAGGTTCGTGTGTATGCAGAAGACCCGTTAGCCAATTTTATGCCGAGTATCGGTACGTTATCTACCTATAAAACTCCGGTAGGGGAAGGTATTCGTGTTGATGATGGTTTTGAAGAAGGTATGGAGGTTCCTATTTATTATGACCCCATGATTTCTAAGTTGATTACCTATGGGAAAAATAGGGAGGAAGCCATTCAATTAATGATAAAGGCAATTGATGGTTATAAAGTTGAAGGTGTTGCAACAACTTTGTCTTTTGGCAAATTTGTATGTGAGCATGAAGCTTTTAAATCAGGAAATTTTGATACACATTTTGTCAAAAATTACTATTCTCCAGAACTTTTAGAAAAGCAGTATGCTGAAGAAAGAAGAATAGCAGCATTGGTAGCCTTAAAGTTGTATTTAGAAAATGATAAAATAGTAAAAATTCCGACTAAGGTTTCTTCAAATTGGAAGAAGAGTAGAGCTTAGAATTGCAAATTGATTTGAAAAATTAGAATGAAAGATAATAAACAAATACTAGCAGAAAAACTTGCATTGGCTAAATTAGGTGGTGGTCAAGAACGTATTGATAAACAGCACGCCAAAGGGAAGTTAACTGCTCGTGAACGTGTTCATTTTTTGTTAGATGAGGGCTCATTTGAAGAATTGGGTGCTTTGGTTACGCACCGTACTAAAGATTTCGGTATGGAAAAACAAGTTTTCTATGGCGACGGAGTGGTAACAGGTTATGGGACAATTAACGGGAGACAAGTTTGCGTTTTTGCACAAGATTTTACTGTTTTTGGTGGTGCGCTTTCTGAAACCCATGCCGAAAAAATCTGTAAAATTATGGATATGGCTATGAAAATAGGCGTGCCTATGATTGGTTTAAATGATAGTGGAGGAGCTCGAATTCAAGAAGGAGTTCGTTCATTAGGTGGCTATGCCGATATTTTTCATAAAAACGTAATGGCATCGGGAGTAATTCCGCAGATTTCTGCCATAATGGGACCATGTGCCGGTGGTGCAGTATACTCACCTGCGATGACCGATTTTACCTTAATGGTAGAGAATTCTAGTTATATGTTTGTTACAGGACCCAATGTGGTAAAAACAGTAACAAATGAAGAGGTAACATCAGAAGAATTGGGTGGAGCGTTAACCCATGCTACCAAATCTGGAGTAACGCATTTGACGGCTGCGAATGATATTCAATGTATCAATCAGATTAAGCAGATGATTAGTTATATGCCTCAGAATTGTGAGGATAAACCAGCAGATTTGCCATTTGAGCTAGGTAATGAGGTGCGCGATGTATTAGAAGATATTGTTCCTGAGAATGCAAATCAACCTTACGATATGCGTCACGTCATCAACGGAATTATCGATGAAGATACCTTCTTTGAAATTCACGAAGCGTATGCAGATAACATCGTTGTAGGTTTTGCAAGATTAGCAGGTAGAAGTATTGGTATTGTTGCCAATCAGCCTATTAGTTTGGCGGGTGTATTAGATGTTGATAGTTCTAAAAAGGCAGCACGTTTTACTCGTTTTTGCGATTGTTT
>JANQUX010000394.1 GCA_030730545.1 Maribacter sp.
CAGTTAGAGAGTATGCTAGAGTACAAACTTTTCCGGACGAGTGGGAATTTGAAGGTTCAACCTCTCAACAATATAAGCAAATTGGCAATGCAGTTCCTGTTAATTTGGGGCAAGAAGTTGGGTATTCAGTTGTCAAGTTTTTGAATCAGTATTATAAAGAGTTAGAAAGAAAATAAATTATTTATATTTTTCAGCAATTTCTTTAGCAAGGTTTTCAATCGTTTTTTCGACTATTTTACTTGCGTCTACCTCTAACGCCACTTCTCCAATTGCATCTATTAATTCAAAATAGAAGTCTTCTTTTCCAGTTAATCTATGCCAAAAGTCTTGACCAATATGTACAGGATAATTTTGTCCTATTCTTTTATAATGGGAACTTAATTCAGTTTCCTCTCCATAGACAACGCCCACAATCATGTCGTTTATTCCAACGTTTAAATTATTAGTTCTCGCAAGATTTCTAACGCCATTAAAATGATTTACAATAGTAGTTACATCATCATGATTAATCGTATTGGGGCCTGCTTTTAATTGACAATATTTTTTTCTATTGTCTAGTTGATCAATAAACTCAATATCTATTCCTTGTGTGGTAGAACCGAGCCCTTGGAAAAGAAAACTTATTAAACCTTGAATTTTCATGCCAAAAGAAGTAGTTATTGAAGAACCTAATATTCTTGGTAATACTAAAGCTCTTGCAATACTTTTTGGGTCATCATTGCCTGTCAGAAAATTTGCTAAGTACTTAAATAAAAATGGGTTAACATTGTATTCTGATAAACGGCTCGCTCGCTCGCATGCACCATTTATATGACTTTCAACAATTTCATTTCTAAAAAATTCTTTAGCATTGTCTAATATTTGTTTTCTATGTTGATTATCCATGAAAATTCCTTGTTTTTGTAAAGGTATAAAAAGATGTCACATTCTTTTAATATGAAAATTGTCAGCACATTAAACGAACTATTTTCGGTAATTACGTTTCTTTTTAACCTCTTTTATAGGAACGGGCAGCACGGCATCGCCTAAAAGGGCATATACTTCACAACCATCGCAAGGTTCTAAGGTATATGTTCCTGTAAATTCACCAAATGCCGGTACAATCATTTGATGTTCGGTTTTGTAAAAGCAAGGTAATCGAACAGATTGTCTTCCTAATCCACTAAGTTTAATTGCAGGATGTATATGTCCTGAAAAGTTGAATAAACCATCTCGTTCTTCTGGGTGATGGGTGAGTAGAAAAGATTCTACTATCATTTCGGGAATCACTTTTATATGTAATTCTTCATATTTCAGCGGAGAAATAATATCATGATTACCGCTTACTAAAATTATTTCTTGTGGAGTAGCCTGCACCCATTGTTCAAAAAGAAGCCATTCTGTGTTTAAGGCGGAGTGAAATAAATCGCCTAAAAAAACTATCGATTCTGGTTTAAAATGAGTCACTACCGAGGTTAATGCATCGAAATTTTGCTGCACTGCCTGTTGTGGAACTGCAGCACCATATTTTCTAAAATGAGAAACTTTACCCAAATGAACATCACTAATCAATAGCATTGATTTCTCTACCCAAAAAAGAGCGCCAGAAAAGTGCATTTCAAAAGTTTGATTTTGTAGGATAATGGAATGGGTCATTGATGCAAAATTACAAGAAAGTCTGCATTTAAAATTCATTTAGACATCAAGAATAAAAATTCCCCCTTTGGGGGCTAGGGGGATGTTATTTCTTCATCAATAGTGCAGCCATTTTTTTAATTCGGTCAGCCAATTTTTCACTTGATAGTTTTTCGCGCCCCACACGTTCCGTAATCAAAGGGAAAGAAAATGGTGTGGGTTGCTCACACGCTTTCCAAACAATTTCTTGTGTGGCAATACGCTCTAAAGAAAGTCGTAAACGACCTTCTTCCAATTGGTGTTCAAAAGTCTCTGTAAATGCTTGTTGAAACAATAAATTATCTGGTTCGTAATCTCTAAAAACATCGAACAATAATTGAGAACTGCTCTGTAGATGTTTCATTTTAATCCCTTTTTTAGGGTAGCCAGTAAATACCATTCCGCTAATAATAGCCACATCTCTAAATCTACGTCGCGCCATTTCGGTAGCATTTAAACTCTTTTGCAAATCATCCAGCATAAAATCTGTGGTGAACAAATCGTTATCCAGCACTTGTTGAATATCTATGGGTTGATCTGATAGTAGCTCAAAACCGTAATCGTTAAATGCCAATGAAAATGTAATAGGGGAGAGCAAGCTAATGCGATACCCTAGCAAACTGCCCATTGCCTCATGTACAAATCTACCTTCAAAAGGGTAAAAAAGATGATGGTAGCCATCGCGCGTTTTAAAGGTTTCAATTAGAAATTCTGAAGGTTTGGGTACAATACTATCTCGTCGTTGTCTGTCAAAAAGAGGTTTCAATGCACTTATTTCTGCAGATTGATTTTTAATTGGCTCGCTAGAACTATACAGCTCATTTCTCAATAATTCAGACATTTGAGCAGACAGGGTAAGGCGGCTTCCCATCCAACTAGAAATTTTATTGGTTTTTTTGTTCGAGTTTTTTACCTGAACCGTCATTTCTTTTATCCGAATAAATTCTAAATTTCTACCAGCAAACGTAAACACATCACCTCTGTTCAATTTTGAAATAAAGAACTCTTCAATAGAACCTATATACCCGCCTTTTTGGTATTTAACGGCTAAATTGACATCGCCTACTATGGTGCCAATTTGAAAACGGTGGCGCATTGCCACACCACGATTGTTTACTTTAAATTTACCATCTTCTTCAACTTCCACTTTTTTATATTCATCATAACTTTGTAAGCTTTGACTACCCATAACCAAAAAGTTCAATAACCATTGCCATTTATCTTCGGTAAGAGCTTGATAACAAAAAGTCTGTTTTACTTCTTGGTAAATTTCATTGGGGTAGAATCCGTCAGAGATTGCCAAGGTGGTCAAGTACTGTAAAAGCACATCATAACTATTAAGATATGGCATACGGTCTTCGACCGTATTCGTTTTTACCGCTTTTTGTAACGCCGAAGCTTCAATAAGTTCAATAGCATGGGTCGGTAAAAAATAAATAACACTTTCTTCGCCTGGTCGGTGACCACTTCGACCAGCGCGTTGTAAAAATCGAGCAACACCTTTTGGTCCTCCTATTTGTACAACTGTTTCAACAGGTGCAAAATCTACTCCCAAGTCTAAACTTGAGGTGCAAACTACCGCCTTTAGCTGTTCATTACGAATAGCATTTTCTACCCAAACTCTAGTTTCTTTATTGATGCTACCATGATGCATTGCCATCTCACCTGCATATTCAGGGTGCTTCTCTAGTATTTTCTGAAACCAAATTTCGCACTGACTTCGTGTATTGGTGAACAGTAAAGTTGTTTTACTATTATTAATGATTGGCACCACTTCTTCTAATAAATGAAGACCCAAATGACCGCGCCAAGGAAAGGTTTCCATCTTTTTCGGAATAATACTTTTTACCGTAATCTTCTTATTGATATTGGCT
>JANQUX010000395.1 GCA_030730545.1 Maribacter sp.
CCATTGCCCATTCTAGCTCAGGGTAAGAAGCACCGATCTGATCTTCATCTGTTCTGTCATCGCCCCACAAACCATCGGTTGGTGAAGCACCTATAATCTCTTCGTTTATGCCTAAAACTTTTGCAATTGCATATACTTCAGTTTTCATTAAATCGGCTATCGGACTCAAATCTACTCCGCCATCACCGTATTTAGTGTAAAAGCCAACTCCGAAATCTTCTACTTTATTTCCAGTTCCTGCTACCAGGTAACGTTCAAGTGCGGCAAAGTAATACAAACTGGTCATACGTAATCTAGCTCTTGTATTGGCCAAAGACATAAAACGCTCTTCTTCATTTTCAACAGATGGCAAAGCAGCTACCAAGCTATCGAACACTGGCGTAAGATTCACAGGCTGCCTTTTTACATTAGGAAAATTATCCTGCAACCAATCGATATGTCGAGATGCTCGGTCACTCTGATTCTCGGCTTGGTGAATCGGCATTTCTAGGCAAAGCAAGTCTAAACCCGTTTTTGCACAAAGGGTAGAAGTAACTGCAGAATCGATTCCGCCAGATATACCGATGACAAAACCTTTCTGTTTTGCATTGGTAGCATAATCCTTTAACCAATTAACAATGTGCTCAATTACCTTTTCCGTTTGCATACCGTTCTAATTATTTAGTAAAATCAATTAACTTTGCCATAAAAATAAGTTGAACACTGTGAATAATAAAATGTATTGTAAAATACTTACCAAAGTCAAACCTATTTTTATACTATTATCAGTATTTACCATTCTTTATAGCTGTAATGATAGTGATAAGGTAGCTGAAGAGATTGCTGCTATACCAGTAGATCTTAAAATTTCACGATTTGATCGTGAGTTTGCCGCTTCGGGTGAAAAGGGTTTACCTGCATTGCGCAAAACGTATCCGTATTTATTTCCGGCACCAGATAGTGTTTGGGTAGCCAAAATGAACGATTCTCTTCAAATTGAATTATTTCAAGAAGTAGGTAATGCTTTTCGCAGTTTTGAAGATGAAGAAAAAGGTTTAGAACAACTTTTTAAGCATATAAAATATTACTTCCCAGAATTTACCCTGCCAAAGATTATAACGGTAACCAATGATGTCGATTATAATAACCGAATTATTTTAACCGATAGCTTGTTGTTCATTAGTCTTGATAATTATTTGGGCTCAGAGCATATGTATTATGGCGGATTCCAAAGGTATATAGCACAATCATTAGATCGCAATTTTTTAGTAAGCGATGTTGCCAGTTCTTTTGCCAAGCAAGTGGTGCCAAGGCCTAGAGACCGTACCTATCTAGCTCGAATGATTTATTTTGGTAAAGAATTATACCTGAAAGATAAATTGATGCCAGAAGCTGAAGATGGTAAAAAAATAGGATACACCCAAACAGAAATCGATTGGGCAATTGCCAATGAAGAACCTATTTGGAGAAACTTTATAGAGAACGAATATTTATACAGTACAGATAATAAATTGAACCAACGATTTTTAGAACCTGCCCCTTTTTCGAAATTCGGATTAGAGTTGGATAATGAATCGCCAGGTAGGCTAGGTCGTTATATAGGTTGGCAAATAGTTCGTGCCTTTATGGAAAATAATTATGTAAGCATGAAACAATTAATGACCATGCCTGCAGATGAAATATTTAAGAAATCAAATTACAAACCGAGAAATTAGATGGCAGATTTACATACTTCAGAAATTACACTGCGCGTAGGATTAGATGAAAATAGAATTCCGGAAACATTAAACTGGTCTGCACAAGACGGTGGTATTGAGAATGAGGCAGCAAAGGCAATGCTTTTATCTGTGTGGGATAGTAAAAACCAAGAGTCTTTAAAAATTGACTTATGGACAAAAGATATGCCCGTAGATGAAATGAAAACTTTCTTTCATCAAACATTGGTTTCTTTGACCGACACTTTTTTAAAGGCAACACAAGACGAAAAAATGACGGCTACCATGAAAGATTTCTGTGATTACTTCGCAGAAAACCTAAATCTTAAAGAAAAAGATTAAGCTGTTTTTAACTTCTTTTTACCTTTCGTTTTTTTAATCCAGTAGACAATATAGATAGTTCCTAAAACGGACGGAGTCATCCATGCCCATATGGTATCTTGGTGCATACCTGCAACTATAAATGCGGTAACCGAGGCAATAAGTGCACCTAACATTCTACTTAGGTGATTTATGAGCCAAAGCTTCCTGTTTTCTAATGTGGTCTTAAATAGTTTATAATCTCCATAAGGTAAAAAGAGACCTATTATTCCGAAGAACAGAAAAAGAATGCTGTGCGAATAGCCATTAATGAGTCCGCTGATACCAAAGCCAATCATTATCAGAGCCGAGAACGCCATTGTACCCGAAACCAATTGATCGGTCAAATTTGCTTTTGTTTTTTTGACAGATTTAAATGTAAGTGCCCTATTACCCGCTAGCACCATATAAATTGTGAAAATGCCGATTAAGAATAAAAAGGTATTGATATGGTTGGGCATTCTAGCGACAACCAAAGAAATTGCAGAACTAATAATCATCGACCAGGTAAACCATTTGCCAAGTCGTTTATGGTTACCATTTCCTTTTCTAACGATAATACTGCCAATGCCAGTAATAAGTCCTACGCCACCAAAAAAGGCATGTATGTAAATAAAAATTTGAATGATATTCTCCATGGTCGGTTCGTTTTATGTTACTCAAAGATGGAGTATTCGTTTTTTAGAAAATAAGTTAAGTTACTCAATTGTTGGTTTTGGCTGCTGAACTGTTTTGGGAAGTTTTAAGTACAAGGTACGAGGTACGAAATACAAAGTTTTAAGTAAAAAAATATACGTTATTGCGAGGAGCATTTCGCAACGTGGCAATCTGTGGAATTGTCTATTGTTTTCGAATTTATCAATGTCAGTTCGAGTGGTTTTATGATGTAGCATAGCGGAGGCGTAAAATTGTATCGAGAACAGGTTTGGTACACGCGAAGGTTTTCGATACAAGTTAGTACCTCTGTCAGTCTGAGCGCAGTCGAAGACCCTTACGTGTTTCGTTCCCTTCGACTGCGCTTAGGATGACATTTTGTTTTACTGTAGTAAAGAGTACTAAGTATTAAGTAAAAAGTATACGTCATTGCGAGGAGCATTTCGCGACGTGGCAATCTGTGGTCTTAATATTATTAATATCAGTTCGAGTGGTTTTATGATGTAGCATAGCGGAGTCATAGAATTGTATCGAGAACAGGTTTGGTACACGAAAAGGTTCTCGATACAAGTTAATACCTATGTCAGTCTGAGCGCAGTCGAAGACCCTTTTGTGTTCCATTCCCTTCGACTGCACTCGAACTGACATTTTGTTTTACTATAGTAAAGAGTTCTAAATACAAAATTTGAGGTTCGAAGTTGGAAGTTTGGTAAAACTTCCTTTCGAGGTGCATGCCTAGAGGTATTTTACCTAATCAAGTAAATCTTTTTTTATTGCTTCAAGATATTTTTTTACTAAGCCATCTATAG
>JANQUX010000396.1 GCA_030730545.1 Maribacter sp.
GCTCGGCAAGATTTCTTTTCTTATAAAGATCCAAACCATAATACGTAAGATCTTGTGCAATTAAAATAAGTTCTTTAACACCTTTGGCAGCTAACTTTTCTGCTTCGGTCACCAAATTTTCGATCGGTGTACTTTTATGCTTTCCTCGCATTAAAGGAATAGCACAGAACGAACAAGGTCTATCACAACCTTCTGCAATTTTTAAATAGGCATAATTTTTAGGTGTGGTCGTTAAACGCTCACCTATCAACTCATGCTTATAATCTGCCCCTAGTGCCTTCAACAAACCCGGTAACTCACTGGTACCAAAGTATTCATCTACGTTCGGAATCTCTTTTTGCAAATCTGGTTTGTAACGTTCACTTAAGCAACCTGTCACAAAAACTTTATCTACGATACCATCTTCTTTCTTTTGAACATATTCTAAAATGGTATTCACACTTTCTTCTTTTGCATTTGCAATAAAGCCACAAGTGTTAATAACAACTATGTTTCCTTCTTCTTCATGCACAACTTCTTTGTTGTTAGCCTTTAACTGGCCCATGAGTACTTCAGAATCATAAACATTCTTTGAACAACCTAGTGTTACTACGTTGATTTTGTTCTTCTTAAGAGTTTTTGTCCTCATAATTTAAATTGGGGTGCAAAAATACGATTTGGGTATTTAAAAACGTTAGATATGGACAAATTTACTTGTAATCTTTATTTGATTACAGTTTATCAATACCCAAATCTTAAATTAACCATGAAATTCTCCCAATATTTCAGCCTGCTTGCCCTATTATCAATTTTTGTTTCATGCTCAAGTGATTCTGAACCTACATCAGAAACTGGCAAAAGTGGAACACCGCCGGCAGTGTCACCGATACCAAGTACACCATATTTTCCGCCCATTTCTAGAGCTAATGAATGGGAAACTATATCTATGGAAACCCTAGGATGGAACGAAGATCAAGTAAGCAACTTGTATTTTTTCTTAGAAAATAATAACACCGACGCATTTATCATTCTTAAAAATGGTAGAATGGTTATTGAAAAATACTTCGGCGATTTTAAGTCCGATGACAACCATGCATGGAACTCTGCCGGTAAAAATTTAACAGCAATGCTTACAGGTATAGCTCAAGAAGAGGAATATCTTACAATTACAGATGCGACGTCTACTTATTTAGGTGAAGGCTGGTCCAGCATGCCTATAGAACAAGAACGGAACATTACTATAAAAAATCAATTGACCATGACTACCGGCCTTGATTATACTGTAGATAGTATATTTTGTACAGACCCAGAATGTCTGTCATATTTAAACGACCCTAGTTTTGTTTGGTATTATCATAATGCACCTTATACATTATTAGATGATGTTATTGCCAATGCGACCAACACTGATTTTAATTCTTATTTCTCCGCAAAAATAAAAGAGCCCATTGGCATGCAAGGTTTATTTATAAAAGTTGGTTACAATAATATATTCTATAGTTCTGCTAGAAGTATGGCCCGATTCGGAATTTTAAACTTGAACCAAGGAAATTGGGACGGGATTTCGATTCTTTCTGATCGGAGTTACTTTGATGCCATGACAAATAGTTCTCAAGATTTAAATCTTTCTTACGGATATTTATATTGGTTAAATGGCAAAAGTAGTTTTAGACTTCCTAGTTCTGTCGACGAGTTTACGGGTAGTTTAGTACCTAACGCCCCTGCAGATATGTATGCCGGACTAGGGTTAAACGACCAAAAACTGTATATGGTACCTAGCTTAGATTTGGTAGTGGTACGTATGGGTGGCGCTAGTAACGAAGAGCTCTTAGGACCGTCTAATTTCGATAATGAACTTTGGGAATTGATAAATGCTATCATAGAATAGCACATACTTCCTTTTTTTAGCAACATCTTCTAGTACTGTTGATTTTTAGAAAATAAGTATCCTTATTTTTGCATAAAATTATTTGCATGGATTTTAGAAGTATTGCCGAAAAAAGATATACTACCCAAAAATATGATGTTTCTAGAAAAATCTCAAATTCAGAAATTGAAGATTTAAAACACATTTTAAAATTGAGTCCGTCTTCTATTAACAGCCAACCTTGGTTATTCACATTCGTTTCTAACGAACAGGTAAAAAATGACTTAGCTGATGCTTCCTATTCTAATGCCCCTAAAATAAAAAATGCCAGTCATTTGGTCGTTTTTAGTGTAATGGATAATCTTGAAGAATTTGAAAAGCGTGTTGAAGAAAATTTACTTGAAAATTCTATTAAATTTTATAAGCAATACATTAAAACACAATCACAAGAGAAAACGGTCAACTGGTTATCTCACCAAGTTTATATTACGTTAGGATTCTTTTTGGCCGCTTGTGCGTCCATGAATATAGACTCCACCCCAATGGAAGGTATCGACGTTGCAAAATATAAGAACATCCTTACTATTAAAGATCACAAGGTTTTATTTTCAGTGGCAATAGGCTACCGTGATGAACATGATACTACACAACCGAATTTAATAGGTAAATCTAGATTGGCTGGAGACACCGTGATTCAATCAATTGATTAGTCTAAAATTTTAAACTTCATTAGCCAATTCAAATACCGTAATTTCTGGTCTTACATTAAAACGCACTTGACGCAAACAACCTAATGCGCTATTAATGTACAGTGTTCTTCCGTCTTTTAAATCTTTTATACCAGCATCATAATTTTTATTTTTTACCGGTAAAATAAGTGGCGGCAAAAAAGGTGGTTTTACTTGCCCGCCGTGGGTATGGCCAGAAAGTATCCAACCTTTAAAATTATTCCATACGGGCAGATCACAGACATCCGGATTGTGACATAGGGTAATATTTGCTTTCCCGGGATTGTATTTTGCAGTTGCTCTTTCAGGATAAAAATTACTTCCCCAGAAATCGTCCATCCCTATAAAATTGAGTCCGTTTATTTCTACGGCATCATTTCGCAACATCGTAACACCAACATCTTCTAAGCTCTTCGTGATTTTTTGTGCCACATCGGCTTCAACAAAATCAATTCCGTAGTCATGATTCCCTAATATGCCAATGGTACCCAAAGTGCCTTTAACCACAAATTTCAGCACTTCTTGTAATTGATTTATTTGCTCATTATTTTCATAGGTTACATAGTCGCCCGTATATACCACAAAATCAGGATGTAATTCTTGAGCTTCTTTAAATGAATCTATGATGTATTGATAATCAAAAGAATTACCAATGTGCACATCGCTTATTTGCATTACCGTTTTACCGACAAGATGATCAGGCAAATTTTTAAGGGGCATTTTTAAATGTACAAACTGCATCCAAAAAGGTTCTATTTGCCAACTATATAATCCCGTCAATACACCTAAACCAGTTACCCACCGAAAAGTCTTTTTTACAAAGCTTCGTCTTTTCATCTTAACAGGTTAATTTAATTCTGATAGTCTGCGGATATGACCCTCTTTGGAAATTTATCTTCATAAGATTTTCCTATACGTAATAGGTTAGCTTCTGAA
>JANQUX010000397.1 GCA_030730545.1 Maribacter sp.
ATGTAACACTTATTCTAAATCCTAGTAACTCTAAAAATATTGCACATTACCATATTGCAGAAGATAAAGTTAAATTTTACAATCCAAGATCATCATCGAATTTCATTAAAAGAATATTGAATTGGACAAAACTTTACAAGTTCATTTGCCGCAATAATTTTAATAAAATTATTTTCAATACAGCTAGTTCAAATAAAGAGGTAATAGCACTTACAAAGTTTCTACCAAAAAGAATTCAGTGCTTTGGTATTATTCATAATCTAAAAAAATTAAACACAAGTTCTTCTCAGAAGATTATTAATACTAGGATTACTAATTATTATGTTCTAAACGATTTTTTAGAAGATTCCGCTCCTCTTGAAAATAAGCTGATTAAACTACATTCATTTTACCCTATTTTTTATCCAAAATATAATTCTATTGAGCTCCTAAATAAAAAAAATGATGTTTGGGTCTGTATTCCTGGAGAACTAAACTATAACCGTAGAGATTATTCAAAAATATTAAATGTCTTAAAAGGTTTAAATCAAGGCCTTATTTTAAAAATAATAATTCTTGGCAAAATGAATCCAAATGATGAAGATGCCAAATCATTCATGCTTCAGGTAAATGAACTTAATATAAGCGAACAAATAATAACTTTTAATCACTTTATTAGTAACGAAGAATTTCACTCTTATATAAAACAATCAGACTATATTATGGCTCCTGTTTCTTTAAAAGAGAAAAGCTATTTAAACTATAAAATTACCGGTGCATATAATCTTGCATTCGCTTATAAAAAATTGCTTATATGTCCAGAAGAATTAGCTATAATACCCGATTTAATGAACAATTCAGTGTTTTATTCTGATGAAAAATCTTTAGCTGAGATATTTTTAGCGATTAGTATAGGAAAAGTGATAAAAGAAAGTAATTATTTAATTGATAAATGGAGTTTTAAATATCAGCAAAAAAAATATTTAGAGTTATTAGAATCATCAATATAAAAACAAATGACAGAGGAAATCAACAAATGTATAGAAGTTCTGGAAAATGGCGGACTCATACTCTACCCTACCGACACCATTTGGGGTATTGGTTGTGATGCTACCAATGAAAAAGCAGTTGAAAAAGTATATAATCTTAAACAACGCGATGATAGTAAGGCAATGATATGTTTAGTTGCCAATGATGCCATGCTCGAAAAGCATGTTGAAAAGGTATCTGACCTAGCTTATGATATTATCGACCTTGCTACCAAGCCGACGACCATCATATTCGATAAACCTCGTGGTGTGGCTAAAAACTTAATAGCAGAAGACGATACCTTAGCTATTAGAGTAGCATCTGATAAGTTTTGCCAATACCTAATCGGTAAGTTTAAAAAGCCTATTGTATCTACTTCTGCCAACGTATCTGGACAACCTACTCCAAAATCTTTCCAAAATATAGATTCAGCCATTTTAAAAGGTGTAGACTATGTGGTAAATTTGCATCGTGAGAAACAGAATAGCTCCGCCTCGTCAATTATTAGATTAGCTAATGATGGTACAGTGAAGATTATTCGAGATTAAGAACATGCAAGAGAGCTATACAGACGCTTTAAACAACCCAATTTTCAAAATTATTTCAGAAGCTGCAGAAGAACTTTCTGTAGATTGTTATGTTATTGGAGGTTTTGTAAGAGATTATTTTTTAAAACGTAACATACCTAAAGATATAGATGTTGTTGCCATTGGCAGCGGTATTAAACTTGCCGAAAAAGTTGCTTCTAAGTTAGAAGGCAAACCTCAAGTATCGGTTTTTAAGAATTTTGGTACTGCCATGATTAAAAGTGATGGTATCGAACTTGAATTTGTTGGTGCACGTAAAGAGAGTTACCAGCGCGATAGTCGCAAACCCATCGTTGAAGATGGCACTTTAGAAGATGATCAAAAAAGACGCGATTTCACCATAAATGCTTTGGCGCTTTCATTGAATAAATCGAATTACGGAGCCCTTCTTGACCCTTTTGTCGGCATTGCCGACTTAGAGAACAAGATTATAAAAACTCCCTTAGAACCTGGTATTACGTATTCAGATGACCCTTTGCGTATGATGCGGGCGATTCGTTTTGCTACTCAATTAGATTTTCAAATCGCACTACCCTCTTTACAGGCAATTGCAGAACATAAAGACCGTCTAAAAATAGTATCGAACGAGCGGATTTTAGACGAGCTTAATAAAATTATGTTATGCAAAAAACCTTCTTTAGGCTTTTCGTTACTGCATAAAACAGAATTACTAGAGTTAATTCTACCAGAACTAACTGCTCTACAAGGTATAGAAGAAATTGAAGGTCAAAAACATAAAGATAACTTTTGGCATACTTTAGAGGTAGTCGATAATATATCTGAAGCTACAGACGACCTATGGTTACGCTGGGCTGCTTTATTACACGATATAGGTAAGGCACCGACCAAAAGATTCCATAAAAAAATTGGATGGACATTTCACGGGCACGAATTCATAGGATCAAAGATGGTCTTTAAATTATTCAAACGTTTACGTATGCCATTAAACGAGAAAATGAAATTCGTTCAGAAGATGGTTTTAATGAGTTCAAGACCTATTATACTTTCTGAAGATTATGTGACCGATTCAGCTGTACGTAGATTGGTTTTTGATGCCGGTGATAATGTAGAAGATCTAATGACTTTATGTGAAGCAGATATCACTACTAAAAACCCCAAGAAACAGCGTAAATACCATCAAAACTTTAAGATTGTTCGTCAAAAGATTGAAGAAGTAGAAGCTCGCGATCATGTTAGAAACTTTCAACCACCTATTAGTGGCGAAGAAATAATGGAAACTTTTTCGTTAAAACCATCAAAGGAAATCGGAATTATAAAAGAAGCGATTAAAGAAGCGATTTTAGAAGGAGAAATTCCGAATGAATATAAAGCGGCACAAGATTTTATGTATCTTAAGGGTGCAGAATTGGGTCTACAGAGTTCAAAATAGAATGAATATTATTTATGGATATTACATTTAGAAAAATTGCCAAAATATCATTGGCATTGGTTTATTTAGTAATTGTTGCCGGCGCAGTGGTTAGAATGACCGGTAGCGGCATGGGGTGCCCAGATTGGCCCAAATGTTTTGGTTACTATATACCACCAACAGAGGTTACAGAAATACAATGGCAACCAGATAGATTGTTCGAAAAAGGTCAGGTAATTATTTATCGAGAGACCTTACAAGTTGCAAAAGAAACGTTTAAGACAACAAATGCTTTTGACGCTACCAATTGGGAAGCCTATACGAAACATGACTACGCAGAATTTAATCCGTGGCACACATGGATCGAATATATCAATAGGCTTTTAGGCGCCTTGGCCGGTCTAGCCACTTTAGTGCTTGCCATTATCTCGATTAAATTTTGGAAAAAGAAAAAGCGTATACCGATACTGTCATGGTTAGTAGTTGTAGGCATGGTCTTTCAAGCTTGGTTGGGCGCAACAGTGGTTTACTCTGTTTTAGAG
>JANQUX010000398.1 GCA_030730545.1 Maribacter sp.
GCTGTTTCTATGACCATGAATACCAAAGGTGCTAAAGAATGGGAAAAATTAACTGGTGATGCTTATACGAACCAGACTGGTATTGCTATTGTTTTAGATAATAAGGTATATACAGCTCCTGGTGTTTCTTCTGGTCCTATATCTGGTGGTCGTTCAGAAATTACGGGTGACTTTACAGTAAACGAAACTAAAGATATTTCTAACGTACTTAGAGCTGGTAAACTACCTGCTTCTGCAGAAATCATTCAATCAGAAATTGTTGGTCCGTCATTAGGTCAAGAAGCTATTGATAGTGGTTTTATGTCATTCTTAATTGCTTTTGTAATTGTTCTTTTATGGATGGTTGCTTATTACGGTAAAGCAGGTGTATTTGCTGATATTGCTTTAATGTTGAACATCTTATTGATATTCGGCGTCTTAACTAGTTTAAATGCAGTATTAACTTTACCTGGTATTGCTGGTATCGTTTTAACGCTTGGTATGTCGGTTGATGCCAACGTACTGATCTTTGAGCGTATTAAAGAGGAATTAGCGAAAGGTAAAGGCAAGAGCCAAGCTGTAGCTGACGGTTTTGGTAATGCATTGTCTTCTATTTTAGATGCTAACATTACTACTGGTTTAACTGCAATTATCTTATTCATATTTGGTTCAGGACCAATTAAAGGTTTCGCAACTACTTTACTTATAGGTATTATTACATCTTTATTTACTGCAATATTCATCACTCGTTTGTTAATTGACTGGTATATTGGAGGGAAAGGTAGAAGCTTAGATTTCTCTACAGGAATTACTAAAAATCTTTTCAAGGGAATCAACGTTGATTTCTTAGCGAAAAGAAAGATTGCTTATATCATATCTGGAATTTTAATAGCAATTGGTTTATTCTCATTGTTAGCGGGACCAGGGTTGCAAAAAGGTGTCGATTTTATTGGTGGTCGTTCGTATACCGTACGTTTCGAGCATCCTGTTAATCCTTCTGAAATAACATCAGAATTGAATACGGTATTTGGTAGCGGAACAAATGTGAAAACATATGGTGAGTCTAACCAAGTAAAAATTACAACTCCTTATAAAGTAGATGTAGAAGGTATCGAAGTAGATACTGAAATTCAAGATAAATTGTATACCTCACTTCAAAAGTACTTACCAGATGGTTTCAGTAAAGAAGCTTTTGTATTAGGTGGTGTAGATGAAGAAGCAGTTGGTATTTTAGCATCTGTAAAGGTGGGACCAACAATTGCAGATGATATTCAGAAAAATGCATTTTTGGCAATTTTAGGTTCATTGCTTGTAGTTTTCCTTTATATCTTATTAAGGTTTAGAAGATGGCAATTCTCATTGGGTGCTGTAACTGCAGTATTCCATGATGTATTGATCGTACTTGGTGTATTCTCAATATTCGGTAAACTAATGCCTTTTAGCATGGAAATTGATCAAGCCTTTATTGCTGCGATACTAACCGTAATTGGGTACTCGTTGAACGATACCGTGGTTGTGTTTGACCGTATTCGTGAGACATTGACAGAACGTGGCTGGAAAGGCGGTTCTAACATCAACTATGCTATAAACAGTACACTAAGTAGAACATTGAATACTTCATTAACTACCTTGGTAGTATTATTGGCTATTTTCATATTTGGTGGAGAGTCATTAAGAGGATTCATGTTCGCAATGATCGTAGGTGTTGTTGTGGGTACATATTCATCTGTATTTATTGCAACTCCTGTAATGTTCGATGCATTGAGCAAGAAAATTACTTCTGGTGAGGTAGTTAAAGAAGAGTAGATAATACAACTAACTCAAATAGAGAAAGCCGTTCAGAAATGAACGGCTTTTTTGTTTTAAAAAGGTTTGCGATTATTTAACTATTCCCGATGAACCATTTGCACTGGGTACAAGGTCTAAAGTCCGTTCGGGTTGTAGACCTTTTTCTTTTCTATGCGAAACAAATATTATAGCAGTATCGGTTTCTTGTGCAAACTTATTTACTAACGACACCAAAAGCGCGGCAGATTCATCGTCCATACCTGCAGTAGGCTCATCTAAAATTAAAATAGGTGGTCTTTTGACCATCGCACGCGCTGTCATTACCAATCGTTGCTGACCTGTTGAAAGGGTGTTGAAATATCTATTTTTAATAGGATACAAATCTAATAAGAGTAACCATTGTTTAATGATTCTCTTTTGCAACTCTGTCGGGATGGTATAAAGACCTACGGAATCATTTAAACCAGAAATGAGCATATGCTCTATAGAATGTCTGCCATTGAACTTAAGCGTCATTGCAGGGGCATAGTAGCCTATTTTCTGTTTTATATCCCAAACGCTCTCTCCACTACCTTTTTTATTACCGAATAAATAAATTTCTTGACCGTATGCTTTCGGGTTGTCTCCAAATATCATAGAAAGCATAGTTGATTTACCGCTTCCGTTGGCGCCCGATAATTGCCAAAAATCACCTTTTTTCACGGTCCAATTAATAGCATTTAATATTTTTTTACTTCCGTAGGATATGCTGACGTTTTTAAAATCGATTAATGGTGATTCAATATTTGAGTATGTTGTGATGGATTGCGGAATGCGTACTGCATTGAAAGTGCTAGTTATGTTATTATCATTTGAAGATGAATTCTCGACGATGGTGAACATATTCTTATTTAGCCTGCCATAACAATTTATGAACGATAACGTGTCTGACTTGCGACTTGCTAATTGAATAAATGAAATGTGTTTAGAGTGATCTTTTAGTATCGTTTTTAATTCTTCTTGAAAAGCGATATCTAAATTATCAAAAGGGTTATCTAGAATAACATAATCGGGATTTTCATTCAGTAAGTAATGTAGCAGGGCTCTTTTTTGCTCTCCACTAGACATAGTTTCTAGCGCTTGATGCTCAGAACTAATGGTCTTTTTATCATGCTTATCTTCTTCATCAATTAATTCTTCTAAGGTAAAAGGAGAAAATAATCTTCCAATTTTATGTGTGTAATCTTGAAGCTCTTGAGGTAATTGCCCTTTCTGAAAATCTCTTAAGAAGCCTTTTTTATCAGAATTGTTATCTAAATAAATTACCCAATGTTTCATGATGCACTTATTCTAAAAATATGAACTTTATGGTTATGGTAGGTGGTGGTAAAGTCTAAAAACATACCATTTTTTATAGCTGTTTTCTGCGACGGAATATTGTCTACTTGAATAATGCATATTAAACTGGTTGCCCATTCTTTTGCAAAAGCTACTTGCTTACATTTTTGGGCTGCTTCAAAAGCATAACCTTGTCGCCAGTACTTAGGGAGTATAGAATACCCTATTTCCAATTCTTTTTTACCATCTACTTCTTGAACTAATAGACCGCAAAGGCCCACTAAAGTATTAGTGCCTTTTAAGTACAATGCATTCATGCCGCCCAAGTTGTCATTATAGCGCTCGAATATTCTGTCGAATTGTTGTTGGCAGGCTTCTTTTGGGTCTGATGGT
>JANQUX010000399.1 GCA_030730545.1 Maribacter sp.
GTATGGCAATTGCCAAAACAATAATACCCATACCCCCTATCCAGTGAGTCAAACTTCTCCAAAATAAAATTCCCTCTGGCATTGCTTCAATATCATCCATAATTGAAGCCCCGGTAGTCGTATAACCAGAAATAGTTTCGAAAAAAGCATTTGTAACCGTTGGCACCGCACCTGAAAATAAATAAGGCAACATCCCAGATATGGACATCACTATCCACCCGAAAGTAACGATAATATATCCCTCTTTTTGCTTTACTTCTTTTTTATGACCCCGTGTATAGTACATCATAAAAACACCAATGAACATAGTGCTTATAGAAGCGAGAGCAATGCTTAATGTAGCGCCGTCTTGGTAAATACCACTTACTACCGCCGCTAAAAGCATAAAGCCTCCGTTACAAAGTAACAGAAGCCCCATTACATGTATTATAATTCTTAAATTAAGCCGCATCTTAAAGGAACATTCGTTCTATTTTAGAAATCTCTGAAGGTAGACAACAAACCACTACCCTATCACCTTCTTGTATTTTAAATCCACCAAGTGCAATATGACCTTGACCATCACGAACAACACCACCTATGGTAGCCGCTTTCGGAAAATCCAATTCACGTATAGTAGCACCCGTAACTTTTGAATTTTTCTTTACTATAAATTCTAATATTTCTGCATTTAAATTGTTCAAACGCATCATCGCCACTACCTCACCCTTTCGAATATGTCTAAAAATGTTATTCGCCGCTAGTAGTTTTTTATTAATTAAAGTATCAATACCAATAGAATGTGAAAGCTGAAAATAATCCATATTCTCAACCAAGGCAATTGTCTTTTTAATATACTTAGACTTAGCAACCAAACATGTCATGATGTTGGTTTCTGAATTTCCGGTTACCGCAATAAAGGCATCCATAGACTCAAGACTTTCTTCATCTAATAATTCAACATTTCTACCATCACCATTTATGACCAATGCATTCGGTAATTCATCTGCAAGGTCAAAAGCTTTTTCTTTATTCTTTTCAATAAGCTTTACGTTGAATTTATTGGCGCAAAGATCTCTAGCCGTTTTATAACCAACTTTACTACCACCAAGAATCATTACATTTTTTATTTCCGTTTTTGTCTTACCGGTAAGTTTATAAAGTTCATCAACACCCTCTTTTACTGTTATAAAATATACCTGATCTCCTTCTTTAAATACTGTATCGCCACGTGGTATTACCGTATACTGAGTTCCTGTTCGTTGCAGTGCAATAGGCATAAAATGCAATTCGGGAAAAATCTTAGCTGCCTCTTTAACCATTTTACCAACAAATGGAGCAGATTTCAGTAAAGATACCCCTACCATAATCAACTCACCGTCTTCAAATTCATAGGTGTCGTTAAATGCCGACTTATTCAACAACATTTGAATTTCTGTCGCAGCCAAAGCTTCTGGAGAAATCAATTCATCAATACCTAAATCTGAGAACCTCAATAACTCTTTATTCTTTATAAATTCAGTATTCGAAATTCTTGCAATTGTTCGCTTACACCCTAACTGCTTCGCCAACATGCAAAGTGTAAGGTTTGTAGTTTCAGAAGAGGTCACCGCGATAACTAAATCTGAATCTTTTACCTGAGCGTCATTTAATACCGCAATAGAAGTTGCATCACCCTTTAAAACTCGTATATCTAGATGATTGTCTGCATAAGCTAGACTCTCTTTTTTAGAATCTATTAATGTAATATCCTGTGATTCATAAGAAAGCAATTTGGCTAAATGAAAGCCTACTTCCCCAGCACCAGCAATTATAATCTTCATTTATTTTATTCGATCGCTAATTGTCAAGTACAAATATTCGACTCTAAACTATTATAAATTGTTTAAAAGCAGACTTGAAAAATATAGCATTTATTATGGCGCAAAATTACATAATTAAATTAGTTTATTCTTTATTTTCAATTGTTTACCGCATCAATAACCAACCTAAATCGCTAAAATGGAATTAAGCACTAGCTATATCGTATATTTGCCAAAAAAATAGCCATAAAATGCCCGAAAAAGTTACGCCCTATAAAGATTCTGATTTAGGAAAGAAAGAACAAGTAACCAAAATGTTCGATACTATTTCTAAAAATTATGACGGCTTAAACCGTGTAATATCATTTGGAATAGATATTAAATGGCGTAAAAAGGTTGTAGAATTATTAAAGAAAGAAAACCCACAATCTATTCTTGATATTGCTACAGGTACCGGTGACCTTGCTATTGCACTTGTTAAAACTGGCGCAAAAAAAATTGTAGGTCTAGATATTTCTCCAGGGATGCTAGCCGTCGGCAAAGAAAAAGTGACCGATAAAAAACTTGACAGTACTATTGAAATGGTCGTGGGCGATAGTGAAAACCTACTATTTGAAGACAATTCTTTCGATGCCGTAACGGTTTCTTTTGGTGTTCGAAATTTTGAAACTTTAGAAAAAGGTATGTCAGAAATATTACGCGTTTTAAAACCTAACGGTTCTTTAGTTGTACTAGAAACTTCGGTGCCTACAAAAACGCCATACAAACAAGGATACCACTTTTACACAAAAAATATACTTCCATTAATCGGAAAATTATTTTCAAAAGACAATTCAGCTTATGGCTATTTAAGCGAATCTGCTTCTGTTTTTCCTCATGGCGAAAACTTCAACAATATTTTACGCGAAATCGGGTTTATAGATGTAACGAATAAACCTCAAACATTTGGGGTTGCATCAATTTATGTGGCAAAAAAGGCTGATGCCTCGCTATAATTAGCACGCTCTCTTAAATTGTTGACTTACAATCGTAAACCACGATATATGAAGAAATGGTTTTTTATAGGATTGACATTATTTTTAATGACCAATACGTTGAGTGCTCAATTCAACGAAAGCCCCATATTGAATAAACAGAACGAAGACAAGAAACTCTTAAACTGGGGTTATTTCTTAGGTTTGAACCAATATGATTTTAAAATTGAATACAAAGAAAATGCTCAAGATATTTTGGTTAGCAAGAGCTTTGGATTTAATGTTGGATTGATTGGTGAAGTTCGACTTAATGAATTTTTAGATGTTCGTTTTGAACCAGGATTGCATTACGGATCAAGATTAATGGGATTTCCTGGCTTTGACGATGAGCGAGATGCAATTAGAGAAGTAAAATCTACATATATTAACTTTCCTCTTTTATTGAAAGCCAGCACAAGACGGTTTGGCAATTTCAAACCTTTTTTATTAGGCGGAGCCTCAACCGGACTCAACTTAGGCAGTAACGAAGAAAGCCTTGATGATAATGAATCTGGCACTTTTAGAATGAAAAAATGGGTTTACAACTATGAACTTGGTTTTGGTATCGATTTCTATTTAGAGTACTTCAAGTTTACCCCTTCTATTCGCGGTGTTTTTGCCATTACCGACGAATTAGTTCCTGATAATGACCCTAACAGTCCGTGGACCGGAAACATAGA
>JANQUX010000400.1 GCA_030730545.1 Maribacter sp.
TCCAGTCCCTTCGACTGCGCTGAGGATTACATTTCGGGTTGTTGAAGGTTTTGCTTCTTGATAGTACTACTGTCAGTTCGAGTAAATTTTCGAAGCATGAGAAAACTTGCTTGCCCGCCGACAAGGAGGGTATCGAGAACAGGTTTGGAACACGCGACGGTTCTCGATTTAAATTTTTCACTTCCGCTATGCTACAGTATAAAATCCACTCGAACTGACATTGCGTTTACGAGACGTGTGTAGTGTTCCAAACAAACAGATAGCTGCGCTTTGCTCGCTAAGACGTTGGCGAGAAAGTACATAGTAAGAAGTACAAAGTACTAAGTAAAGAGTATTAAGTAATGAATGTGGAGTGTAAAGTGAATAGCAAAAGGTAAACAGTACGAAGAACTAGCGCGAACAACTAAGTACTTTGTACTTAATACTTAATACAAAAAACTGCCTACTGTTACTGAAAACTGAATACTAGAAACAAGTACTTAATACAAAAAAAGCGCAGCGTTAAAGAAACTGCCAACTGTTACTGAAAACTGAATACTAGAGCGCGCAGCTACTTCTTCGTTGCCTCGAAAAACTTCTCGTTGATATCATCTATATATGCCAGTACTTCATCGCGACCACTTCGGTGGCTTGAGCTGGTTACGAAATGTGGCGGTGCTTCTTCCCACAGGTCGGCTATTAGCTGATCTAGGTATTTTTTTACTTGTCGCTCAACAGCTTTTGGCTTTAATTTATCTGCCTTGGTAAAGATAATGGCAAAAGGTACTCCGTTTTCACCCATCCATTGCATGAACTCCAGGTCTATAGGTTGTGGGTCATGGCGAATATCTATAAGTACAAAAGAGCACACAAGCTGCTCTCGCTGTAAAAAGTAATTGGTGATATATTTTTGAAAAGTATTTTTATCTCTTTTAGAAACACGGGCATAACCGTAGCCAGGTAAATCTACCAAAAACCAATTCTCATTGATTTTAAAATGGTTGATCAATTGGGTCTTACCAGGTCTGCCAGATGTTTTTGCCAAGCTCTTACGCTCGGTCAACATATTAATTAAAGAAGATTTACCAACGTTAGAACGACCAATAAAGGCGTATTCGGGTAAAGGCTCTTTCGGGCATTTGGCAACATCAGAGTTGCTCATTACAAAGTCGGCCGACTTTATTTTCATTCGTAGGGTATTTAGAAATTGTTTTTCGTCAACCACTCATCAAGAATGGTATTGAATTCGTCTGGGTGCTCCATCATCGGTGCATGTCCGCATTTATCCATCCAAAATAAATCTGAATTAGGTAAAAGTTCATCGAACAATTCGGCAACATCTGGTGGGGTAACACTATCATTTTTTCCCCAAATAATACATGTAGGGGTTTTCATTTTCGGTAAATCTTGCGCCATGTTATGACGAATAGCGCTTTTTGCGATTGCCAAGGTCTTCACCAATTTTATACGGTCGTTAACGGTTACAAAAACTTCATCTACAATCTCTTTGGTAGCAACTTCTGGGTCATAGAAAACATCTTGCGCCTTCTTTTTAATAAACTCATAATCACCACGTTTAGGGTAACCGTCGCCCATAGCGCTTTCATAAAGACCAGAACTACCGGTAATTACCAACGCTTTTACCTTGGTTGGGTACATTTTAGTATGTAAAAGACCAATGTGGCCACCTAATGAGTTGCCTAAAAGAATAACATCGTCTAGCTCTTTATAATCTATAAATTTCTTAAGGTATTTGGCAAAGTTCTTCACCGTTGTCTTTAACATCGGCATAGCGTATAGGGGCAATTCAGGAATAAGAACCTTGTACCCTTTCGGAGGAAAATAGTCTGATACTCCTTGAAAATTACTTAGTCCGCCCATTAATCCGTGAAGAATAATAATGGGTTTGCCTTCGCCTTTCTCTATATACTTAAATCCTCCTTCGTTGATCAAATCGTTTTCCATGCACACTACTCATCAGTAATTCTCCAAATATAGGTAATTACCGAGAATAGCAAACAACTCTTTTCGATAAGGTGAATTGTTGATTCTTTCAGATTTCAGATTTTCTAGAAATAAAGCACGAGTGGTAAAAATTTCCCATAAATATCGATGAAGTGCAAAAAGGTGTTCAAAAGTGGGGTAATTTATTAACAAAGTGGTTTTTAGTGGTAAAATGTGGTAATAATATTTATATATTTGAGTTATATAAACAAAACACATCCATTTTGGACATCTATTTCTTTGGGACATTTAACTGTAAAGCTGATGCTAAGGGGCGAATTATGCTCCCAGTTGCGCTGCGCAATCAAGTGGCTCCGATCCTAAAAGATGGGTTTTTCATTAAAAAATCATATTTGAGCGAGTGTTTGGAGTTGTACCCGGCATATGAGTGGCACAGAGTGATGGCAGAATTGAATGAAAAAAGCAGGTTCGATGAAGAGAACCTACAGTTTATAAGAATGTATACGGCAGGGTTGCGACAAGTAGAAGTAGACTCGACCGGTAGATTATTGATACCGAAAGATATTATTTCATTGGCAGGCATATCTAAAGAAGTGGTGATAGCACCAATAGGTAAGCGATTAGAGATTTGGGATAAGAAAGCGTACGATGAATCTATAAGTGCAACAAAAGAAGAGAAAGTAAAGTTGGCCAAGCGTGTAATGTTAGGTGAAAAACCAAGTGGAGATGTATCATAACCCGGTATTACTGAAAGAATCGGTAGACGGTTTAAACATCAAAGAAGATGGTGTGTACGTAGACGTAACATTTGGCGGTGGCGGTCATTCGAAAGAGATATTAAAAAGGTTGGGTAAAGAAGGCAGGTTATATGCTTTTGATCAAGATGAAGATGCGCAGGCAAATACATTAGGTGATCCAAGATTTACGCTGATAGCGGAAAATTTTAGATACATCGCCCAGTTTTTAAAGTTCTATGGCATAAAGAAGGTAGATGGTATTCTTGCGGATTACGGAGTTTCATCGCATCAGTTCGATCAAGCGGAAAGAGGATTCTCTACCCGTTTCGATGCAGATTTAGATATGCGAATGAGCAAGCGAAATACATTATCGGCTTTTGAGGTGGTAAACAAGTACTCATATGACGATTTACGTAAAGTGTTGTTCGAGTACGGCGATATTAGAAACGCAAACGCCATGGCAAAAGTAATTGTTGCTACTAGAGAAGAAGGGCAGATACAAACTACCGATGCATTGAAAGAAGCGTTGAAGCAGTTTTTACCAGAGCATAGGCAGCATAAAATATTGGCACAGATATATCAGGCGATTCGAATAGAGGTGAATCAAGAGATCGAGGTCATAAAAGAGTTTTTAGAGCAAGTGCCAGAATTATTGAATGAAAAAGGTAGGCTAAGTGTCATTAGCTACCACTCTTTAGAAGACAGGCTTGTAAAGCGATTTATTAGAGCAGGTCAGTTTAAAGGAGAACCAGAAAAAGATTTTTACGGCAATATAGATGTGCCGTTGAAAAA
>JANQUX010000401.1 GCA_030730545.1 Maribacter sp.
AACCATGGGAAGATCCAGAAAATTATTTTAGACGTTCTCCTTTAATGTATGTAGCTAATGTTACTACGCCAACCATGTTGCTTACTGGCGAAGAAGATTACAGAACACCTATTGCAGAATCTGAGCAATTTTATACCGCCCTAAAATTAGAAGGTGTAGAAACGGCTATGGTACGTATACCTGGTGCGGGACACGGTATTGCCAACAGACCTAGTAATTTAATTGCTAAAATTGCAAGTGTATTGGCTTGGTTCGAAAAGTATAAAGATGCCGAATAATAGCTTAAAAACACTCTTATTTATTTGCGGTTTGTTTGTCTTGATTCCCACTATTTATGGTCAAGAAGTTGATGTAGTAACTTATAATATCAAATATGATAATGTAAACGACACAGTAAACAATTGGAATAACCGAAAAGCAGCGATGGTTTCTCTATTGCAACATTATAACCCAGGTATTATTGGGTTGCAGGAGGTTTTGCATCATCAGTTGAGCTATTTAGATGAACAACTTACGGATTATAAGTACATCGGAGTTGGGCGTGATGACGGGAAGAAAAAGGGCGAATACTCCCCTATTCTTTTCAACACCAAAAAATATAAGCTTTTACAGAGCGAAACCTTTTGGCTGTCTGAAACTCCCCATGAAATTTCTGTAGGTTGGGATGCTGCTATGGAGCGTATTTTTACTTATGGTTTATTTAAGGATTTAAATACAGGAAAACACTTTTTGGCTTTTAATACCCACTTTGATCATATGGGTACTGAAGCTCGTGAAAAATCTGCTGAATTAATAGTTTCCAAAATCCATGAAATAAATGAAAATAAACTTCCTGTAGTTTTAATGGGCGATTTGAATTTGAGTCCCCATGAAGGGCCTATTCAATATTTACAAAATGCCCTGTCGGATGGTTTAGCAATTACTCAAAAACAATTCTATGGACCAACAGGAACGTTTAGTGGTTTTGACCACTCTAAAGTTTTAAACGAACGCATCGATTATATTTTCGCTGAAAATTTTAAAGTTTTAGAATACATGCATATTGATGATAGAATGGAAAATAACAAACACATCTCTGATCATTTGCCGATATTTGCACGATTGATTATTGAAAAATAGAAACTTGTTTGTATTCACTGAAGTCATAAAAAAATCCCGATTGTATAATACAATCGGGATTTTTTATTCAATATAACTCCTACTTATTTCTTCAAAAATGAAATCAATATTTCATTCAACTCCTCTGGGTGCGTAACATTGAGTCCGTGAGGTGCTCCTTTAATTACTTCATAAGTGCTGTATTTAATTCCCTCATGTGCTTGTTTTGCCGAAGTTTCTATTGGTACAGTCGCATCGGCATCACCATGCACTATTAACGTTGGTACGGTTACATTCTTTAGCTCTGGTCTAAAATCAGTATGCATCCAAGCTAACGCTGCTTGTATGGTTGCTCTAGGCGATGCGAATGAAGCTATAGTAAAATCGTAATCTAATTGTGCCTGACTTATTCGTTTTCCCTTGTTTTCTTCAAAATTGTAGAATCCTTTACTGAACTCTTTCAAGAACCCAACCCTATCTTTTTGTAAAGCATCAATAATACCATCTAACGCTTCTTCTGGTACTCCCGCTGGGTTATCTGGTTTTTGCTTTACTAGTGGAATTATCGAACTAATCAATGCTGCTTTAGCAATTCTACTAGAACCGTAATCAGTTAAATAACGAACTACTTCTCCGCCACCCATTGAAAAACCAACGATAACGGCATCTTTTAAATCCAGCTCTTCTATGATTGCATTTAAATCGCTTGCCAAGGCAGAATAGTCATACGAATCCCACGGTGAAGATGATGTTCCAAATCCCCTACGGTCGTAAGATATACAACGATAACCTTCTTCAACTATTTTCCATACTTGTTGTTCCCAAGATTTACGACTTAATGGCCATCCATGAATTAAAATCACCGGTTGTCCGCTTCCGTAATCTTCGTAAAATATATCTACTTGTTCTTTTGCTTTTGTATTTGTTATAAAAGGCATATTCTCGTTTTTAAATTCCTACACAAGTTAATCAGTATCTCAATAATTATGTAACACGAAACATTAAATAATTGTTTCTAAAAGCATTTGTTCAAAACGGCTATATTTACATAGAAAACTAGACCACATGTTTATACCTGAGCACTATAAAAATAATGACATTGAAGAGATTCACGATTTTTTAAAAAACAATAGTTTTGGTATACTGATCAATACTATTGAAGGGAAACCTTGGGGTACTCACATTCCACTAGAACTATCAAAGAATTCAGACGGTAAAGATGTGTTAATCGGTCATATAGCCAAAGCGAATTTGCAGAGTAAAAACTTGGTAGATGGCGATGAAGTGTTGTGTATTTTTAATGGTCCGCATAGTTATATTTCATCATCATGGTATCAAAAAGAAGAGGTGCCTACTTGGAACTATATTGCTGTTCACGTATATGGTACCGTAAAAATTCAAACTTCAGAAGAGTTGCTTACCTCTTTACATGCACTTGTAAATAAATACGAGCAAAAATCTGAACAGCCCATTTCATTAGATAATATGTCTAAAAAAACCATGAGTCAAGTTAATGGTATTATAGGGTTTGAAATTTTAGTGAGTGATATACAGGCTGTAAACAAACTTTCGCAAGGTAGAAGTCATGATCACCCTAAAATAATTTCTGAACTTGAAAAACAAGGCGCTCCTGAAAAAGCGGTTGCAGATGAGATGAAAAAACGAATGACTTAATTGTTTCTCATATCAGTTAAAATAAATTTGGTTAGAGTGGTTGCATTACCTTCTTTACCCCTAATTTTAATCGCATTAGCATACCCAATAAACACTTGATATTATGAGCGAATTAAAATCTGTTTTTGAATTCAATAAAAAGTCCAACATCAAACAATGGCATATTGTCAACGATGATGTTATGGGAGGTCTGTCGATGGGGCTTATGCAAATTAACCTTGCTGGCAATGGGGTTTTCAGCGGGCACGTTTCTTTAGCTAATAATGGGGGATTTTGTCTTGTTAGACATGATGTAGAACGCATACCCGTAGATAAGTATTCGTCATTTGTATTACGAATTAAAGGCGATGGAAAAAAATATGCTTTCCGCTGTAAATCTGGCGAGCATCAACGTCATACTTATAGCTATGACTTTAAATCTGGTAAAGAATGGCAAACTATTGAAATTCCGTTTAATGAAATGGAACCTGTATTTAGAGGTGAAGAATTAAAACTACCAAATTACCATGGCGATTATCTAGCTCAAATTGCTATCATTATTAAGAATGGTATTGAAGAAGACTTTACGCTTGAAATTGAAAGCATTCATATAAAATAAAAAAGAGCCATATTAATATGGCTCTTTTTTATTGATGTTTACATCTTAGCTATTTTTCAAAGACTTCATGTCAATTACAAATCTGTATTTTACATCAGAT
>JANQUX010000402.1:0-729 GCA_030730545.1 Maribacter sp.
ATAATAAAAAAGAATTGGTTTCTTTCGGATTGATAAAAAAGTCGCTTCTTAAACATTTTGATATTAAACAAGATGTACTATATGCAGATTTCGACTGGGACGCAGTTCTAAACCAAATTGAAACAACCCCTGTTATTTTTAAAGAAATACCAAAGCACCCTGAAGTTAAAAGAGATTTTGCTTTATTATTAGACAACAAGGCAACCTATCGAGAACTTTACGAGCTCGCATTTGGCACTGAGCGAAAGTACCTTAAAGACATGACTCTTTTTGATGTGTATGAGGGTAAAAATCTACCTGAAGGCAAAAAATCTTACGCAGTAAGCTTTACGCTTCAAGATGACAAAAGTACCTTGACAGAGAAACAGATAGAGAAAATTATGTCGAAATTACAAAACACCTACGAGCAAAAATTAGGTGCATCGCTTCGATAATTAAAGCATTTTTTCAGGAACAAAAACGGTGTCAATCTCATGAATGATGCCGTTACTTTGATTAGAATCTGCAGTAACAATAATTGCACTATTACCAGATTTATCAGTTAAAACTATATCAATACCTCTCATTGTCGCCGTAATTTTTTCCCCTTGAATGGTCGTAAATTTAGCAATACCATTACCTCGGCACATCGCCTTTAAAATTGTTGAAGCAGAAAGTTTATCAGCAATGATATGATAAGAAAGCATAGCCTTTAATCAATAGAATTCCCCGAGGCTCTGCCTCGGGTGT
>JANQUX010000402.1:739-3460 GCA_030730545.1 Maribacter sp.
GCCTTTAATAACTTCTTATTTTCTGGATTATATAGTTTGTCAATAGTCGCTTTTGATAATTTTTCAAAAGCCAAATTAGATGGTGCAAAAACGGTAAATTCTCCGCTATAGTTTAGCACCTTATCAAGATTTGTTGCTCTTAAGGCATTTAATAGCGTTGAATGATTTTCATTTGTAGCCGTGCTTTCAATAATGGACTTTTCTGATTGAATATTAGAGATTAAACGTTCGAATTGTAATTCAATAACATTGTCCTGTGCATAGGTCTCAAGCCCAATAAACAGGGCACACAGGGACATGAGGGATGTCCATTTTTTCATAATAGGTGGTTCTTAAGGGGCAAATGTTCTAGTAATCGATAAACGGTTCGATTTCGTCGTCAAGATACAATTAGAAGTCATTTAGACCTAGTTAAATTATCAAAATATAATATTTTAACATTTTATTAACTTTTAATTAAGTTAAACAAGATTTTAGTCAATTTACTAATTGATTAACTTTGAGTGTATTGCTAAAAAAAAGAACATGTTACTATCTAAAACGAATATAGAAGAGAAGCTTTCGAAAGTTAGAAAAAATCATATTTTATCTGAAGAAATGAGGATGAAAGAGGTTTATGAAATCTTTTCACAGGTTGATGATGAGTTAGATAGAATTGAACAAAATGTTACAACCAGTAAAGGTGAATTAAATAACCACTTTAATATTGATAAGCTTGACAGCTCAAATATTTATCACATTGAAGAAATTAAGCAAATCTGTATTGATTATCGTTTACGTTTTTTAGATACAAAATTTTTTAAAGGACCGATACCATCTGAAGCCTTATCAAAAATTAAGGCGATTGAAAAAGTACACAATCTTGAGATTAAAGGATTCAAAATAATAGCGCCTTCTAAACTTTTTAAATTGGAAGATAAAGATGATCCTTTGTTATTTGCACCTATTGGTAATGGATATCATTATTTAATTCATCAATGGGGAAATGACCTTCATCCTTTACGTAAGTTATTGATGTGGCCCTTTAAAAACATTGTCAATCTCGCTATTCTTGTTCTTGCTATAAGTTTCGCTGTGACATTAATGATACCTGAGGGACTTTTCTCTAAATCAAATTCAAACGCGCAATTTTGGATATTGTTTTTCTTTATGTTTAAATGTATCGCCTCTGTGGTTATTTTCTACGGATTCGCACTGGGTAAAAATATTAATCCTGCTATTTGGAATAGTAAATATTTCAACAACTAGACGAATTTTACTTTGCAAATATGGTTTTAGGAATGCCTTCTAAATCGATATTATCAATTAATTTAAAATCTGGAGCTGGGGTAATTCTTAGAATACCACCTTTGTCTACTTGCCCTTTTTTCTGATACCCGATTAAAACATAATTGTTTTCTTCATCGTAGGCAATTGAAGTTGCTGCTGCAATATTGTACTTAACATACAATTCGATTTCAGTCAAAAAATTCTCAAATAAATAAACTACCGTACTATTTTTATCAAAATCATAAATTGCCGGCACCTCCACTACTTCAGCAGTTGGCACACTCTTTTGAAAATAAAATTTACCTAAACTATCTACAAAAAAATCAGTCGTAGTTATAAAACCTGGCTCGGTGTTTTCACCATATGTTGTATACGACTTTTCTAAGGTAATAGGATCTATAGTTGTATGCAGTTCTGGATAACTAACAATTACTTTACCGGTATTATTCGTAAACAATCTAAAAGCATTGTATCCTAAATCTAACTCCATTATAACAGCTTCTTCGGCTAAATCAATAACTGATAAATGAAATTCATCAGTAACAAATTCATTCAAGGTCAAGACAAACAATCTATTTGAAGATGATACTATTGCAATAGGTTTTTTATCTAAAGAAATTTCAGTTTGACTTTCTACTTCAGCATCCAATGAATTAATTCGAACTATAAAATCTTTATCTTTTCCTAACAACTCTCTCTCATAAGCGACAGCCACAATTTCATTAGTATGTGCCACTGCAAGAATATCTATTGAACAAGGATCAATATCGGTAAAAAGAGAAATCGATTTAGATATAGAATTTTCAGCAGTATACCATTGCAATGAAGCTTCACAATTACTACTTGAATAATAACTAATATTTGTAGAAGTGCGATATTTTAAGGCATTTGCCGGTATAGCATTAAATGAAGTCAATGTGTTTTTAACAACTAACTCATCATCTGTAGAACCAATAACTACACCACTTAACTGATTATTTCGCTGTAAAAAAACAGTATAATCTGCATCTATAGTAATAGAAATTTCTTCTTCAATTTGTTCAGAAGATTTTTCGCATGCGAAGAAACTAAAGGCTAGCACAAAGCAAGCCACATATTTGTAGGTTTTCATAAAACATCGATTTGGGTTAATCTATTCTATGCTTATTCTGCGTACATTTTGTTACGCTGATCTTTCAATGCCTTGTCAGACATATATTCATCAAACGTTGAATACCTGTCAATATTGCCTTTTGGTGTCAATTCTATAATTCTATTTGCAACTGTCTGAGCAAATTCATGATCATGTGTGGTCAACATTACAGTACCTTTAAAATTCTTAAGAGAATTATTGAAAGCTGTAATACTTTCTAGATCCAAGTGATTTGTTGGCTCATCTAACATTAATACATTAGCACGCATTAACATCATTCTACTTAACATACAACGCACTTTTTCTCCTCCTGAAAGTAC
>JANQUX010000403.1 GCA_030730545.1 Maribacter sp.
GATCCTTTAGAACGTAATCGTTTTCATAATTTATTAAGTGAACTTGGTGAAGATGCCGTGGTTATACTATCAACCCATATTGTAGATGATGTAATTAACTTATGTACGAATATGGCAGTATTTAATGAAGGTAGTGTAGTGGTGCAAGGGCATCCGTTAGAACTATCAAATACATTGAACGGCAAGGTATTTCGTAAAAATATTGCAAAAGAAGAGGTTGAAATATACCAGTCAGAATATAATGTGCTGTCTACCTATTTACGAAGTGGTAACCTATATATTAATGTATTTTCAGAAGGCGATCCAGGTGAAGGTTTTGAAGAAGTGGCGAATAATTTAGAAGACTTTTATTTCTATAGTATTAACCAACCACAAACTGTTTAATATGAAAGAAATATTCTTATTTGAGCTAAAATATAGGCTTCGACGACCTGTTACTTATATCTACATATTTATCATGTTTTTAATACCCTGCTTACTTGGAGTATTTGACGAATCTGTAACGGCAGAATTCACGAATAGTCCGAATAATATAACAGGTGTTTTTGGAGTGTTAAGTGTATTTGCATTGTTCTTTTATGCCGCGATTATGGGTGTACCTGTGTATAGAGATGAAGAACATAAAACTGCCCAGACCTATTTCACTTTTCCTATTTCTGAAAAGAACTACATATTGGGTCGTTTTTGGGGTAGTTTTACTATCGTCACTATAATGAACATTGCCGCTATGCTCGGTGCAATGTTTGGTTATGTGTTAGGTGCATTATTAGATAGACCCGACTATGGTACGTATACCGATTTTAACTTTCTGTCGTACTTTTTTCCGTTTTTATACCTATTAGTTTTTAACTCCTTTTTTATTGGCAGTCTTTTCTTCTGTCTGATGACATTTTTTAAAAGAATGCCAATCTTATATTTAGGAGGTATATTAATATTTATCGGTACATCGGTATCGGGGCAATTACTATCTAGTTTAGATACAGAATGGCTTAGTATCTATGTTGATCCTTTTGGGCAATCTGCTTACAGCTTTTTAACAAAGTATTGGTCTGTAGACGAGTTAAACACTACCCAATTGGCTTTAACAGGTAAGTTTATGCTAAATCGTTTACTATGGTTGTCTTTAGGTATTTTAATATTTGTATTTACACTTTTTAAATTTTCGTATAAAGGGTTTTTATCCTCTAAGAAAAAGAAGAATGTAAAAGAAGATAATGATCTAATAGCATCTTCAGAAACCATTAGTGTTGTTCAAGAGTTTAGTGAAAAAGCGCAAAGGCAAAATCTATGGTCTTTAAGTAAAATTGAATTTTTATCTATAGTTAAAGAGCCAGTATTTCTTGTATTAATCATTATAGGGGTTATAGTAGCTGGGTTTATAACCTATCAAAATAATCAATATAATGGTACGCCGTCATTACCGCTAACTAGGTTTATGGTTGCCTATGTTTCTGGTGGAATAGCTTTATTTTCCACAATTATTCTAATTATTTATTCTGGTGAAGCAGTGCATCGTACAAGAAGTAATAAGACTTTTGAATTTTATGATGCGCTGCCCGTAAGTAATACTACACTATATCTTTCAAAGATTATTTCGCTTATTGGTGTTGCCGTATTGCTGACCTTAATCAATATACTGGTTGGTATTATGTATCAGACAGGTAATGGTTATTTTGATTATGAATTGGGTATGTACCTTACCTATAATTTTACGTCTCTTTTTCCTTTATATGTTGCTACTTTGTTATTGGCGTTTTTTATTCATGTGCTAGTAAACAATAAATTTTTGGGTCATTTTATTGTAATTATAATTTATGTGGGTATACCTATTTTGGTGAGTTTAGTGTTGAAAACAAATAACCCACTTTTAGCTTTTGGAGAAACAACACCAGGTTTTATAAGTGATTTAAATGGATTTGGACATTACCTGACTGGTCAATTTTGGTTGAACTTATATTGGGTTCTTTTTACAGGTACATTGGCTGCTATTGGTAGTGTATTCTGGAGTAGAGGTTTTTATTCTTCAGCAAAAGAGCGTTTAAAATTAGCTAAAAGTAGATTTAAGGGTAAAACGGTCGCTTATACCTTGTTTTTCTTATTTGCTTTTATCTCTGTAGGAGCTTATAGCTTTTACAATATAAAAGTTCTGAACCATATGGAAGATAGCGATTCTAGTGAGAAGCTTTCTGCTGATGCTGAAAAGGCATATGGTAAGTATATAGATAAGCCCCATATTCAAGTTATCGATTTAAAAGCTGATATAGATATTTATACAGATACACGTGGTGTAGATGCAAAGGGAGTGTTTACAGTTGTTAATCCTTCAGAAGTGCCAATCGATACCGTCTTAATGGAAATAAAGTTTCCAACTTATGATACTAAGATTACGAAGGTGGTTTATAATGATCAAGAGTTAAAACCGTTTTTAAGCGATTCATTGTATCGTTTATTCATTTACAAATTGCCAGAAGCTTTACAGCCGAAAGACACTGCTAATTTGGTTATTGAAACTAAGGCAAGAACTCATGGTTTTTCTATGGATAGAGAAACTGCTGTACTTAATAATGGTTCTTTCTTTAATGATGGTATTTTTCCAAGCTTTCATTATGATATTGCTTTGACAGAAAATGGTGCTCGTGAAAAATACGGTTTAGAGAAATTAGACTTTCTTTATCCGCCAAGAACAGATAGCATTGCTTTGAAAAAGAACTTATTCAATGAGGATAGCAATTATATGGATTTTGAAGCAACAATTAGCACATCAAAAGGGCAAACAGCTGTCGCTCCAGGAGTTTTGGTTAAAAAATGGGATAAGGAAGATAGAAGTTATTTTAATTATAAATTAGAAGATAAATCTGATTACTTCTTCAATTTTGTTTCTGCAACTTATGATATTGAAAAAGATGTTTGGATTGCACCTAGTGGAAAGAAAGTTGCTATTGAAGTGTATCACTCTCCGAAACACAAGAAAAACTTAGCTTCATTTATAAATGGGGTTAAAGTTTCGTTAGATTATAATTCTAAAAACTTTTATGAATATCCATATTCAGTTATCAGGATAATTGAGTTTCCGGCGCACACGACATTTGCACAATCTTTTGCGACAACGATACCTTACTCAGAAGATTTTGGCTTCGTAGCAGATTTTTCTAACGAAGAAGACTTTAATTATGCTTTCAGGGTAACAGCTCATGAAATTGCACACCAATGGTGGGGTCATATCGTTACGCCAAGTAAAACAAGAGGAGCTAATATTATTTCGGAAACTTTAGCAGAGTATGTTTCATTAATGGCGTTAAAGCATGAATATGGTGAAAATGGTATCAAAGGGTTTTTAAAGCCTTCTTTAGATACCTATTTGTCTAGAAGATCATTCAGTTTTAAGCCAGAACGTTCGTTAATGGATGTCGAAACTGGCCAGCATATTTGGTACCAAAAAGGATCAATGA
>JANQUX010000404.1:0-1066 GCA_030730545.1 Maribacter sp.
GGCTACACAATGTATTATGCAGCCTAAACCAAAGAGAATGCGTATTAATATTAACGGTAAAATGAGCAGAGGGGTAACACCTAAAGATGTTGCTTTATTTATCATTTCTCAATTAACAACTTCTGGTGCCACTGGCTATTTCGTAGAATATGCTGGTGAGATATTCAGAGAGATGAGTATGGAGGGTCGTATGACCGTTTGTAATCTAAGTATAGAAATGGGTGCCCGTGGTGGTATGATTGCTCCTGATGAAAAGACATTTGAATATGTAAAAGATCGTGAGTTCACGCCTAAAGGTGCAGATTGGGACAAAGCAATGGCATATTGGGAAACATTATACACCGATGAAGATGCTATTTTCGATAAAGAATTAACTTTTGATGGTTCACTTATTGAACCTATGATTACATATGGTACCAACCCAGGTATGGGAATGGGAATTTCTAATGATATTCCAATGGCATCCAACGTTCAAGGCGGTGCCACTACATACCAAAAATCATTGAAGTATATGGATTTCAATGAAGGCGATAGTATGATGGGCAAGCCAATTGATTTTGTTTTTCTTGGTAGCTGTACCAATGGTCGTATAGAAGATTTTAGAGCCTTTGCCTCTATCGTAAAAGGCAGAAAGAAAGCTGACAATGTTACGGCATGGTTGGTTCCTGGATCGCACAAAGTTGAAGCGGCAATAAAAGAAGAAGGTATACTTGATATTTTAATCGAATCTGGTTTTGAACTTCGTGAACCTGGTTGTTCTGCTTGTTTGGCAATGAACGATGATAAAGTACCTGCTGGTAAATTAGCAGTAAGTACATCTAACAGAAACTTTGAAGGTAGACAGGGTCCTGGATCAAGAACGTTATTAGCTAGTCCGTTGGTTGCTGCTGCAGCTGCCGTTACCGGTAAAGTAACCGATCCAAGAGAACTAATGGTTGAACTTGTATAACAAGTTTACCTTTCGCTATTAGCCCCTAGCTTTTAGCACAATAAAAATGATAATAATACAAGCTAATGGCTAACACCCATGAGCAAAAAGCTATAAAAAATGGCATACGATAAATTC
>JANQUX010000404.1:1166-3429 GCA_030730545.1 Maribacter sp.
CTGACCCTTCTACAGAATTAGAAATTAGTCTTCCTGAACAAAAAATCACTTTACTATCAACAGGAGAAAGTGAATCTTTTGACATTAACGATTACAAGAAAAACAACATGTTAAACGGCTTTGATGATATCGATTACCTATTGAATATCAAAAAAGATATCGAAAAATTCGCAGAGAGTACTCCGTTATAAATCCTGATATAGAAAACCATATTCGTATTTACCTTAACTAACCACCTGTCGTTCATTTATTTAAGAAACGACATACTGAACACATGAAAAAAAGAAAGTTAGAAATAATGGATACCACCCTAAGGGATGGTGAACAAACCTCGGGCGTATCCTTTTCTGCATCGGAAAAACTGACCTTGGCAAAACTCTTACTAGATGAGTTAAAGGTAGACCGTATTGAAGTTGCTTCGGCACGTGTTTCTGATGGTGAGTTAGAAGCCGTTCAGAAAATCACCGAATGGGCAGCCGAAAAAGGGTATTTAGAACGTGTAGAAGTACTAACTTTTGTTGATGGTGGTGTTTCATTAGATTGGATGCAGAAATCTGGAGCTATTTCTCAAAACTTGCTGACCAAAGGTTCAATGAACCATTTGAAATACCAGTTAAAGAAAACTCCCGAACAACATTTTTCTGAAATCGCCGAAATTTTTAAACAAGCCACTGAAAAAGGTATTATCAATAGTATCTATTTAGAGGATTGGAGTAACGGAATGCGGAATTCTAAAGAATATGTTTTTGAGTTTTTAGATTTTCTATCAACTCAGAATGTAAAAAGAATATTATTACCGGACACATTAGGCATTTTAACGCATACCGAAACATTTGCATATTTGTCTGAAATTGTACAAAAATATCCAACTTTACATTTCGATTTTCACGGACATAATGATTACGACTTAGGCGTAGCCAACATTATGGAAGCTGTAAAAGCAGGCTGTCATGGTTTGCACCTTACCGTAAACGGAATGGGCGAAAGAGCTGGTAACGCGCCAATGGCAAGCGCCGTAGCGGTAATCAATGATTTTCTACCAGAAGTGGAGATTAATGTAAACGAAACCTCTTTATATAAAGTAAGTAAATTAGTTTCAGCCTTTACAGGATTTACCATACCAGCAAACAAACCAATTGTTGGTGATAATGTATTTACACAAACTGCCGGTATACATGCCGATGGCGATAGTAAAAATAACTTATACTTTAGTGACCTAATGCCTGAACGTTTTGGAAGAAAACGTAAGTATGCATTGGGTAAAATGTCTGGCAAGGCAAATATTCAAAAAAACCTGCAAGAGCTTGGCTTAACATTGAACAATGAAGAGCTAAAAAAAGTTACTGCACGTATTATTGAATTAGGAGATAAAAAAGAACGTGTTACCAAAGATGACCTTCCTTTTATTATTTCCGATGTATTAGATACTGCAGATTATAAGCAAAGAGTTTTTGTAAAGTCTTACGTATTAACCCATGCAAAAGGTTTAATGCCCTCTACTACCCTATCTGTAGAAGTAGATGGTCAAACTTATGAAGCACATGCACAAGGAGACGGACAGTATGATGCCTTTATGAACGCTTTGAAAAAAGTGTATTTAGCAAAGAAAAAACCATTACCTAAACTAACAGATTACGCAGTGCGTATACCACCAGGTAGCACCTCTGATGCATTATGCGAAACCGTTATTACTTGGGAATTAGATGGAAAGGAATTTACATCAAGAGGATTAGATTCAGATCAAACCGTTAGTGCTATTAAGGCAACCGAGAAGATGTTGAATATAATATAGTAGTTAGTAGTTAGTAGTTAGTAGTTAGTAGAAAATAAAAAGAGTAACGAACAACAAGCATAAAATGAAATTAAATATTGCCTTATTAGCCGGTGATGGTATCGGTCCAGAAGTAATTGATCAAGCAGTAAAAGTATGTGATGCAATTGCTAAAAAATATGAACATCATATTACTTGGAAACCAGCTTTAACTGGTGCCGCTGCAATTGATGCTGTCGGAGAACCTTACCCAGATGAGACTCATGAGATTTGTGCAAATGCAGATGCTGTACTTTTCGGAGCTATAGGTCACCCACGTTTCGACAATGATCCTTCTGCTAAAGTCCGTCCGGAACAGGGATTATTGAAAATGAGACAAAAACTTGGTTTGTTTGCCAACGTAAGACCAACCTTTACATTCCCATCACTTATCGATAAATCTCCTTTAAAAAGAGAACGTATTGAAGGTACCGATTTAATTATTTTAAGAGA
>JANQUX010000405.1 GCA_030730545.1 Maribacter sp.
ACCAAAACCTTTTGTATCTAAATCTGGACTACCGCATGCAAAACAAATTTCTGGCAATGCTGTATGATGACCACAGTAGTGGCAACGTAATTGATTTCTATATTGATGATAGGTTAAACTAACATCGCAATTTGGGCATTGTGGCGTATGACCACATGTTAAACACTCCATTAATGGCGCAAAACCACGTCTATTCTGAAAGAGTATGATTTGCGCACCGTCTTTAAGGGTTTCTTCCATTTCCATATAAAGACGCTCAGAGAAATGACCTTTCATCTTTCTTTTTCTAGAAGCTTCTTTAATATCGACCAACTCTATTTCTGGCATTAGCACATTACCATAGCGTCTAGTTATTTCTGCATAACCATATTTGCCCGTTTGCACATTGTAATAACTTTCTACACTTGGTGTTGCCGATCCTAATAGAATATTCGCCTTGTGTATATGACCTAGCACTATGGCAGCATCTCTTGCATGATATCTTGGTGCAGGATCAAATTGTTTAAAAGAACTCTCATGTTCCTCATCTACAATTACCAACCCCAACTTGCTAAAAGGCAAATACATTGCCGATCGAGCACCTATTACCAATTGCGCCTTAGGTTTCGCTTGTAAAACGTTTTGCCAAACCTCTACGCGTTCTTGAACATTATATTTAGAATGGTAAATGGCTATTCTTTCTCCGAAATATTCTTGAAGCCTACTAATAAGTTGCGTGGTCAAAGCTATTTCTGGCAATAGATACAAAGCCTGCAACCCTTTTTCTAGACATTCTTCAATAAGCTTTACGTAGACCTCTGTTTTACCCGAAGATGTTACTCCTTTTAATAGGGTAACTTTATTGGCTTCGAAAGCAGATTTTATATCTAGTAAGGCTACTTCTTGATATTCATTTAAGTCTTTTGTATCTGAATTATCTGTGTCACCATCATAACTGACTCTATCGGTCTTAATAAAATACTCCTCTAAAACTCCCTTATCGACCAGTGATTTTATAACAGCTTTAGAAGTACCGCTAGATTTTTCAAGCTCAGAAACCTTAATGGGTTTTTGACTTTTTCCTTGTAACTGAAATAATGAAAGTACGACTTGACTTTGCTTTGGAGCTCTCGTAAGTGAATTTAATAATTCTTCTAGTTTTTCATCGGATGTATGCTCTACACCCAACTTAACATACCGAACCAATTTTGGCTTGTATTGATCATACACTTCTTCTTTTAAAACAATTACTTTTTTCTCTAATAATCGTTGAAGAATTGGCAGTACATTCTTACGCTCTATAATTGCTGAAACTTCTTGAACTTTTAATATAGATTGATGTTGTAGTGCTTCGAACACCAAAAACTCATCATCTAAAAGCTCATTTTCATCAATTTCGTATGCTGTATTTCTAAGTACTAATGTTTCACTTTCTAATAAAAAAGCACTAGGTAAGGCGCTGCGTACCACCTCCCCTAAGGTGCACATGTAATAAGAAGCAATCCACTCCCAATGTTTAAGTTGGGTCTCATTTACAATGGGGTAATCGTCTAATAATTCGTGAATTTCCTTTGCTTCATAGACTTCTGGCGGATTCTTATGAATACTTTGAACAACGCCTGTATATATTTTTGATTTTCCGAAAGGTACCGCAACACGCATACCAGGCTGAAGTACTTTTGCCTCTTCTTCAGTTATACTATACGTAAAACTTTTCTCTAGCGGAATTGGTAATATTACATTAATAAAGTTTGCCATAATTATCCCTCCACACGTATCCATGTTTGGGTTCTGTAGATAAATGCCAAATACCCTCGCACTTTTAACTCATCATCATTTTCTGGATTCAACCATATCTTAAAACGAAAAGTCATCGCCTGTTCTGGATCAAATAATCGTTTACCCTTCCATTCTCCATCATCATGCAGCTCACCGTCTGTAATAATCTCCATACCGGTTACAGGCTTATCTTTTAATTCTCCATCGCATTTATCACAAATCCTTCCTTCTTGTCCTTCCTCTAAGATCTTAACCACCTTACCATACATTTTCCCTTCTTTCTTATAGATTTCAATTACACCTTTTGGCAAACCTGTTCGATCATCAATTGTTTTCCACTTACCAAAAACCGACTGAGCAGAAATGCTCATTGAAATAAATACTGTGAATAGAATAGTTAACTGTATGCTCTTATTTATCATTCTTTTTTGTGATTTTACGTAATGTATTCAGCGATGCGTTCAGCTCGAACCCAAGTAGCAATATATTAGAATTTAACCATATGTAGACCATTAAAATTAATAATCCTCCTAAAGCCCCATATAATTCATTGTATCTGGCGAACTTTTCAACATATATACCGAAGAGATAAGATGTCAATAAAAACAAAGTTGTTGTCATTAGAGCGCCAAATGAAAAGAACTTTGCTTGCTTACCTTCTCGTGTTCCAAAATAATAAAGTATTGCAGTAGTAAAATACGATAGAATTATAAAGAACAGCACTTTTGCAATTTGTACACCTACCACTTCATCTTCACCCAAAATATACCCGCCTTGTTTTGCTGCAAACTCAGATAAATATCCTAGCACATAAAATTCAAAATAGATAAATACCACAAACCCTACTATTATTAATATTGCCAGTATTAAACCAACCATCAACGCATAGAGATACTGCCTGAAGAAATGCCGTGTAAGGTCTATGTGGTACGATGTTTCAAAGCCTCCAAAAATGGAGTTTACACCGTTAGCCATTAAGAATATAGATAATAAAAATGCTGACGATAACAAGCCGCCTCGCTTTTGATCTTTAATCTGCTGAAATACCTCTCCGAAATAATCGCCGGTGGCACTCGGTAGAAAAGATTCTAAAAACAGCTGGAACTGTACATCAAAATCGCCATGTTCAATACTAATGTAAGACACCAAAAAAGGCACTAAAGTGACCATAAAAATGATTAATGGGAATAGCGCCATAAATAAGCTAAAGGCAATAGCACTAGCTCTTGTAGACAACGTACCTTTTAAAATACCAAGTACGTACATTTCTAAAAGATCGTAAATAGAAAGTCCTTCAAAACCGGGCAGTCTGATTTGCTTTAACAATCTGACCAACCAATTTACAACAGGAATTTTTTCTAGCTTTTCTTCGACCTCTAAAGACATCTACACCGCTTTTAAACTCAAATCCAAGTTATACACCGAATGTGTTAATGCACCCGAAGAAATATAATCTACACCGCATTCTGCATAATCTCTAATTGTATTTTCATTAATACCACCAGATGATTCTGTTAAACACGTATTACCGATTAATTTTACGGCCTTGCGAGTATCTTCATAATTGAAATTATCAATCAATATTCGATATACACCTTCTGTCTTTAAAATCTCTTTGATTTCTTCTAAGTTTCTTGCCTCAACAATGATTTTTAAATCGCGACCCG
>JANQUX010000406.1 GCA_030730545.1 Maribacter sp.
AATCCGCAGCCATATAAAGTTTCTAGCATAGCGCGGTTACGTTCTCCCTCGGAAGAGATTAAATCAATAGCCCCAATTAATTTGTCTATTTCATTTTCTGAAAGAGTATCAGGTAATTTACGTCCAATTTTAGGAGATTCTATTAAATCTAACGGATTATCTTTTCGGTAGTCTTCAAAAATCAAGTAATTGAAAAAACTCTTGAGTCCCGATATAATTCGCGCCTGAGATCTAGGGTTGACTACTTTGGCAATTTCATATATAAATTGCTGCACCGTGTTTTTGTCTATAAGTATTGGGGTAGTAGTTATGGCATGTGCATCAAGAAAAGACATCAATTTCTCGATATCCATAGTATAGCTCTGTATAGAATTTTTTGATAACCCTCGCTCAAGCTTAAGATATATGGTGTAATCTTTTAACGCATGTTTCCAATTCATGGTTTAAAGATAAAGAATACATTAATTCAGTATAAAATAATGTAATAATAGGGAGATTATTTCGAAGTTATAAATAACATGACCTACCTAAAACTAAGCTGTACCACTACTTTCATAGTATTCACAACAAAGATGCCTGTAAGCTTAGTCTTACCTTTATTTTTGAAGGAAATAAACCGACCAAACCATGAATAAGTATTTCATTTTATTATTTGCCTTATGTTTTTCAACCGGAATTTTTGCTCAAGAGGGGTTCAAGTTCGGTATTCAAGGAGGTATTCCACTAGATGATTATAACGAAGCTGTAAGTATTGTGCTTGGAGCAGATTTCTCATACATGTATCCTTTAGGTGAAGTAGTAGATGTAGGGCCAGCAGTAGGTTTTATTCATGGTTTTGCAGAAACCTTTCAAACAACGATTATTAGAGAAGAACAAGAATCTATTCAATTTTTGCCGTTGTCTGTAGGCGTTCGTTTTTGGACATCAAATGATTTCTCATTTGGTGGAAATATAGGTTATGCAATGGGTTTAAGTGATGGTAATGAAGGTGGTTTATATTACAGACCTACAATTGCTTATTTAATGAGTTCAAGTGTTGAGGTTAATTTTTCTTATACAGGTATAGATATCGAAGAAACTACTTGGTCAACATTGACATTGGGTATCGTTTATAATTTCGAGCCGAAGTATAGAACCCGTCGCTAGACATTATTTTATTTAAGTATTGTTAATGACAAATATTTCTAATTCATCGTAAGGCAACATTCATTATTTTTGATGTATGAAGATTATCATAATAAATGGTCCCAACTTAAATCTTTTAGGAAAAAGGGAGCCAGACGTATACGGTGCCGAAACTTTTGAAGATTACTTCTCAAAATTACAATTCAAGTTTAAAGATGTTGAATTAGAATATTATCAATCTAATATTGAAGGCGAACTAATTTCTAAAATTCAAGAAACAGGTTTTTCTTATGATGGTATCGTGCTCAATGCAGCAGCTTATACACATACTTCGGTAGGTATTGGCGATGCTGTAAAAGCAGTGGAAACGCCGGTAATAGAAGTTCATATCTCTAATACACACAAGCGCGAAGAGTTTAGGCATGTGTCTTATATTTCGCCGGCGGCAAGTGGAGTAATTCTTGGCTTCGGTTTAAAAAGTTATGATTTAGCTATCGAGAGCTTTTTATTTTAGAAAGTAGAACCTTTCTGTTATAGTTAAAAAACATCTTTTAAGTACGAATGCAGCTGTTTTCGTGTAAATATATAGTTAATAGAAAAATTTATGAACTAACGGCGTTCGCGATAAATTTGCTTTAACCGTTATCTTCTGTTCTTAAATATTTCTCTTCTACGTAAAATGTAGCAAAGGGTAGAAGGGAAGCTATACCGAATATAAATACTTTTTTAAAGCTCCATTTGTGTGTAAAGCCAACTATTAGGGTAAGTGCTATAAATGCGATGAATAGAAAACCGTGGGCGTAGCCGACCAATTTATTTGGCTCTGGTATTTCTGCCCAATATTTTAATGGCATGGTTACCCCGAACAACGCCAAATAAGAGATTCCTTCTAAAATTGCCGTTGCTCGAAATAATTTTAACATGCTATACTATTTTGTATTAATTATAAGTGAATAACCTCGTCATAAGCCGCTGCAGTTGCTTCCATAACAGCTTCGCTCATGGTTGGGTGTGGGTGAATAGCTTTTAAAACTTCATGCCCGGTAGTTTCTAGTCTACGGCCAAGAACAGCTTCAGCAATCATATCTGTAACGCCAGCACCGATCATATGGCAACCTAACCATTCGCCGTATTTGGCATCGTATATAACTTTTACGAAACCTTCAGAAGCGCCAGAAGCTTGAGCTTTACCACTTGCAGAGAAAGGGAATTTACCAACTTTAATTTCGATACCTTTTTCTCTAGCTTGTTTTTCAGTTAAACCAACAGAAGCGATTTCAGGAGAACAGTACGTACAACCTGGTATGTTACCATAATCTAATGGCTCTACATGCATGTTAGCTAATTTCTCTACACATAAAATACCTTCTGCAGACGCAACGTGTGCAAGAGCGGGTCCTGGTGTAACATCACCAATTGCATAATAACCAGGTATGTTAGTTTGGTAATAATCATTTACCAATATTTTATCTCTATCGGTAGCAATACCAACATCTTCTAATCCTATGTTTTCGATATTGGTTTTAATACCAACGGCAGACAATACGATATCAGCCTCTAAAACTTCTTCACCTTTGGCAGTTTTTACGGTAGCTTTTACACCATCGCCAGAAGTGTCAACAGAAGTAACTTCTGCAGATGTCATAATTTTAACCCCCGCCTTTTTGAAACTTCTTTCTAATTGTTTAGAAACATCTTCATCTTCAACAGGTACAATATTCGGTAAATATTCAACTACGGTAACATCAGTTCCCATAGAATTGTAGAAATAAGCGAACTCGATACCAATGGCACCACTACCAACAACAATCATTTTCTTAGGTTGTTTTTCTAAGGTCATTGCCTGTCTGTACCCAATAATTTTCTTACCATCTTGTGGTAAGCTAGGTAGTTCGCGACTTCTTGCCCCTGTAGCAATGATAATATTGTTTGCACTGTATTCGGTGGTAGAACCATCTTCAGCCTTAACAGAAACTTTCTTTCCTGCTTTTAATGTACCGTAACCTTTAATAACCTCTATTTTGTTCTTTTTCATCAAGAATTGAACACCTTTGCTCATTCCTTCAGCAACGCCACGGCTTCTTTTAACTACGGCATTAAAGTCTTTATCGGCACCATTAATTTTTAAACCATAATCTTCTGCATGTTTCAAGTATTCAAATACTTGTGCAGATTTCAACAATGCTTTAGTAGGTATACAACCCCAATTTAAGCAAACACCGCCTAAACTTTCTTTTTCAATAATGGCAGTCTTAAACCCTAATTGTGCAGCCCTAATAGCGGTTACATAC
>JANQUX010000407.1 GCA_030730545.1 Maribacter sp.
TGGTATTACAACACCTGCCACAATAGATAGAAGTATGACCAATGCGACTTTGAGCTACACTATAAATTTCTAGAATAAAAAAAATAGGTATAAAAAAAGGGGAGCAATTTGCTCCCCTTTTTTTCATCTCTTTAATGAAAAATGTGTCTTTCGGGTTTTTGCTACTAGTAGATTATCTTCCATTTCACCATATTCAAAACGGAACCAATAATCTGTAGAAGTCATTTGCTGTCCGTTGAAATTTCCGTCCCAACTATCATTTGCACCAAGCTGCTTCAACAACTTACCATATCGATCAAAAATATATACAACAGGATTGTTTAATGTTTCAATTCCCTCCACATTCCAATCATCATTTATTCCATCTCCATTTGGAGTAAAAAATTTAGGATATCCTACTACTAAAAACTCTATAGGATCAGTAATTCCGCATCCATTCTTATCATTAATAACAACCGTATTAATTCCTGGCGGTACATTCATAAAAACAGGATTATCTTGAAATACACCGTCGTTAATCGCATATTCATAATCTCCATCACCTTCGACAAAAAATTCAATATTATTTTGATCAGGATCAATAGATAGGTTAGTATCCAATGTTTCTACACGATCTAAAATAGGTGTTCCGAAAAACGTGACTAAAACTCCACTTTCGTCAGCCACTGTTGGCGGCGTGCCGGTTATGGTAGTTATTGTAGCAAAATATCGACCAGAATTAGGACTAATAATAACCAACTCTGCTCCGAAATCACCAGAACCGGTTAAGGTATCATCTACTACCCCATCATCTTCATAATCGACCGTCCACTCTACGCTAGCAATATCTGCACCTGCAGGTGAATTCAATGCACTAATCGTTATTGGATCATCACCCTCACAGGCAATGATATCCAATCCTAAAAACTCGTCACGCAAAGTACAATCTAGAGCAGTATCTTGACTATCGCTCACTGAAATACCCGTAAAAGTTAGCATAAAAGGCTCTGGATCACCAGTAAAATTATCGGCAAAATTATTTATCAATATGTAATAAATCTCTCCTGGTAACACATCTAAATATTCATCATAGGTATTCTGACTGCCCGTTAATGATGCACGGCCTTCTTCACCGCTAGCAGGGTTGACCCCTAGCCCCGTAAAATTAGTATCGTTAACTTCATAATTACAACGAATAGGTTGCGCGGTACCATTACTAATATCGCCGCAATCAACATCTGGACCATATACAGCAAAATCCCACTCGGCAGTTGGTGTAGAGCCCGAAGTTGCCAATGCTTCAATATCAAAACCGACCTGACCACCCGTACCTGCTCTAAAAACGAACCAAGAGGTATTAAACTCAACATTTGCGGAAGAAAGACTACCTTTTTCTAAACACCCAGTTTGAAGTATAACATCTGGGTCAAAATCATCAACATCACCAGTTCCACCGGCAAGACCCATAATAGGCTGATCGGCACAAACTGGTATAGCCGTTCTACAATCGGCTGAATTCTGTGCAGTTAGGTTCCAATAAAAAAGAAACAAACAACATATAGAACAAAGAAGTGTTCTCATAAAAGTGTAGCTTATTAGTATACGTGATGTATATTATAACTACACATGACTTGCTTTAGTATCTTATAACGGATATTCTTGCGTTTAATCGATAAAATACACTTTTTAGGTCTAAATATCAGGCTTAACGCTTTAATGTAAAGTGATTATTAATGTAGGATGCGTTTGTATTTTCCCCTAAAGAATTGGTATAGGTCAATTTGAACCAGTAGTCTGATTCTGGCAAAAGGGCACCATTGAAAGAACCGTTCCAGCCACTAGAATTTTCTACTATTTGATACAGTAATTTACCGTATCTATCGTAAATAGTAATTACCGGGTTATCTAAAGCAGACAGTCCGTCAACCTTCCAAGTATCATTAACGTTATCTCCATTGGGAGTAAAAAACTTAGGGAATCCGACCACTACAATATCTCTAGTATCAGAACCGCAACCGTTTACATCACGAACTGTGATTGTATGCTCACCAGGGAATAAATTATTAAATACCCCGCTATCTTGAGGTGTTTCATTATCAACTTGAAATTCAAAATCCCCATCTTCCTCTAAATAAACGTTTACAACATTTGAAGCATCATCTTCGTATTCTATAGTAATATCTGATATTACTGGCGGACTAGAAAAAACTACTGTCACAGACCGTATAGTAATACATTGAATTAAACCCTGTAAGTTGGTTACAGATAATGTATAAACACCAGGCTCTGCCACTGTAATTAAAGAAGAGGTTTGCCCTGAGCTCCATTCATACGTAAAATCACTATCTGGTATGCGCTGCCCTATAGTTACAATAGGTTCATCGCCACATATAAAAACTTCCGTCTGAAAATCTAAAACAGGTAATTCGATTCCGTTAATATCAAAAGTTTCAGAAGCATCAAAACACGCTGAATTTTCAATTGATGTAGTTCTTACATATATGGTTTGCAAAACCTGTGTTGGTATAAATTCTTTTGAAAGTGCATTGGCACCATCAAAAGCATCTTCAAAACTTTCGTGATACGACACCCTAAAATCTAGCGAACTCTGAGCACCTAAAGCCTCTGCATCTTTTTCATTAAAATCTATAGCAGTACCGTCTAAACATGCCGTTTCATCTTCTAAAGAAAATGTTTCTGGAGAAGGTGCATAAGCAACTTGCGTTTCGCTAATTAAATTATTACCTAAAGGTCTTATCACTAAAACACGGTACATCCCAGAAACCGCTGTAGTGAGTTGTGCATCAGTTTCACCTGGTATAAGTTGATAACCTGTACCAGCATCTAAGTACCACTCATAATCTAAGGCATCTACTGTAGTTGCATCTAAAACCACTGTATCGCTATCGCAGGCTATTATCGGTGGACCTAATAAATTATCTATAATATCACAATCTAAAGCACTATTCGGAAACTCGACAAATATGTTACCTGAAAACTGAATAGAAAATCCTGAGTTGTTATTACTGAAGTTATTGATCATCAAGAGGTATTCTTCTCCCGGTTCAACATCTAACCAATCATCATACTGTATATTATCTATTCCTGTAGGGTCCTCTCCCACTCCTATAAAACTACTATCGTCAGAATTATCGAAGTAATTACAACGAACTGGATCACCTAAAGTACTGCAGTCGTTCGTTCTATATAAAGCAAAATCCCAATCTTCGTTAGTATCGAATCCGATATTAAAACCTAATTGACCTAGTTCACCAGTCTTAAATTTATACCAAGCAGAATTGGTCTCAATAGTTCCACTACCTTGTGTAATACAACCAGAAATAGAAGCGCCGTTGAAATCGTCAATACCATAACCGTTAGTACCACCATTTACAGGGGTATTATAGCAAATAGGAACCGCATTGGCACAG
>JANQUX010000408.1 GCA_030730545.1 Maribacter sp.
AGACAAACTATCGGGCAAATCAGCAATTACTTTAAGTTGGCCGTAATTATTACACGAGATAAGTGTGGTGAAAATTACAAGGGTCGTTAAAATTAGTTTGTTCATATTATTCTGTTATTGGCATAAATACTTCGGTCTTCCAATATAACGCATCTCCACCCATGTTCGGATTGTTATAAAAGAATTCAATAGGTTTTGCCTTTACTTTTATATTGTTTTTTTCCGCGTAATCTAAAAGCGCATACCATGCTCTATCTGAGGTTATATAATTTCCATTATAAATCGCTTTTAGAGATTTAGAACCTTTAAATTCTTTATAGATAATATCATTTATAACGGGTAGCGAATCAATTTTTATAATGGGATAGCAAAATTTAAATGCAACGCTATCTTTATTCATATTCCAATCTGTAATTTCAATAAAAGGAACGCCATTTAATTGCAAACCATTACCTACAAGTACTGAGTTCAAAAAGGGATAACTATCTTTCATTGCAGTAGCTTTTTTTGTCTGAATAGTATTGTGTTGAACGCAAGCACAGTATGTTGATGGTAATTCTTCTTCTTTCAAAATGGTCACCTTAAATTCTTTTCTATGCTTATTTAAATAAGACATAAAATCAGTGACTAGTTTTCTTGAACCTTTTTCAAAATCAGTATCGGCAAATGGTATTGATAATTTATTTTTAAAACTATTGTCGATATCTATTACATCAACTTTTAGTTGAGATGTAGAATCGTTAATTGTAGTAATATTCCAGAAATATGTATGTGTAGAGTCTCCAGAAACTATAGTTTGTTTTAAGTGTTTTACGTCTTCAAGTTGAACAACGGTAGAGTTACTCAATGAGGTATTCCAAGCTTTTAGCGATTGATTTATTGTTCCTGGAAATGATTTTGCTTTTACCCTTATTTGATAGTCCTGTGATTTAATAAAAAAATACCAGAGTAAAGCAATACAAATAATGGCAATTGTAATTGAAAGCGCTTTTTTCATGATAATTTAAAATGTGCTAAAAATTAATCTTTCTTCATCTTAATTTTAGAATTCAGTAGTGCGCCAATTTTTCTGCCTTGACCTACACCGACTTCAACAGCTGACCTGTAATGAATGCCGCCATACATTCTGCTAATGGCTGCTTCATCTGCTGCTTGGTTAAATGAATTGAATTTTCTAATAGGTAGACCATACGGCGTTTCGGTATCATCTTCAAAACTAAAATCTTCACCAAAAATGCTAGTAAGAGCAATTCCCGCAGCACCTGAAACAACACTATGTCCACTTGTGTATTCTGGGAAAGGAGGTGTTTGTAGAATAGGCTTCCAATTTTCGTCGATGTGCTGGTTAATGAGCGTTTCTGGTCTAATTAGATTACTTCGATATTTTTCATCCCAGCAGCTAATAAATCCGTCAGCAATTGCCATTGATGTTTTCGTATAGGCATAAACGGTATCGTCGAAGTTACTATTGGTTTTTTTACTGGCAATTTTTGTGATACCTATCCAATGTGCACCAGGAGTAATTTTCTTGGTAGCGAACATTAAATGTCCTCTGGTAACGGATACATACGGATTACAATCCCAGAATTTGGCAATTGCTACTTCGTCAGATTCATCGCCATTTTTAGTGATTTCATTACTAATGTTATAAACTTCAATCAGTTCTTTATAAAAATCGGAGTCCTTTTCTAATGAATATGGTGGTGGAGGAACGGGCTTAAATTGTGATGCGGAGTCTATAATAAATGGACGAATTTTGCTCCAATGTGGCTCTATTCCATCCATGTAAGCTGGCGGAGTTGGTTGCCATCTGGTCGGGTCGTCTGTATTTACCGTAAATTTTGGCATGGTACGCGTTTGACTATAATTGTCTTTGCCCATCCATTCTTTAATATGCTCGGCAACTTTTAAACCGTAGGCTTTAGAAGCTTCGAATTCAGGCTCGTTCATTGACTTCCATTGTGTGAATAAACTATCCTGTAATACATCAAACTTATCTTCAGAGAATATTAATTGTCTGCTAATATTCATGTGCGCAATTAAGGCAGATAATTGAGGATTAATACCCGAAATGGTATCTATTGCAGGTATAGGTTTTAAATCTTTTAGTTGACCAGCTAATGATTGATAGTCAGGGTTTACTTGGGCGACAATTTCATATGCGGCAATATTGGGATAAGCAAATATTCTACTTGCTACCGGTGGCGAGAAAATATCATGAATCATAATATCTATTATTTTATCAATAGAATTATGCATTTGATCAGCAGTTACGACTATAGGTTCTTGCTTTTTTTCTGTGCAGTTCGCAAATAAAATCCCTGCGAATAAAATGATTAAATACCTTTTCATTGTACTATGGTTTGAGAATGCTATACACTTCTGCTGCCTCATTATTGAAAGTGAGCAAAAGGTATGTGTTGTTGTTTGAATTTATAATGTTCATGCTTCGAATCGATTTTCCTGTTACATCGAGTCCTATTTCATTCGCTAAGGTAATATTCTTACCAGTACTAATCAATGCTCCTGGAAAAGAATCAAAACGGCCATGATATGGTTTTACGCCAAAATAATTTCCGGCAGCTAGTACTTCGGTTTTGTTATCGCCATTAAAGTCATATTCTAAAAATGACATAATGGGTGCCAACTGTAATTGATAGCTAAATGGAATAAAAGCAAACTTGCCATTGTTGTTTTGTAAGTAGCCAGAACTTAGGGTATGTACTTCTCGAATTTCTGCATTGGGTAACATATCATCGCCAAGAATTTCTTCCATCGATTTTCCTGCAAAAGAACTGTAGGTATTAAATTTTTTACGAAGGGATACCAATTGGCTCGACAATTCTTTTAACCCATCTACGGGGTAGTCTTTACCGTCTTTATAAGTGCTGACAATGGTTTCCGTTGTTCCGTTTTTATCTAAATCACCGTAATACATTTTCATCGGATGCTTTTGTGATGCAGTAAACTTGGTATTTAATCCCCAGTTACCTAAAAGATAATCTTGGTCTCCATCGCCATCAATGTCAAAACTAGTAACAGCTTGCCATAAACCGTTCATATCTTTGTTTTCTAATGGCTGTATTTCTTCAAATTTACCTTGGTTGTTTTGAAAAAATCTAGGTGACATCCATTCCCCAACAAATAATAAGTCTTCCCAACCATCATTGTTGAAATCGGTAACAATGGCATCGGTTATCATGCCTAATTTTTCAAAAGGATTGTTGATTACTTTGAAATTTCCATTCTCATTTTCTAGAATATAACTGTTGGGTCTATTTCCATAATCGGCACTGATAGATTGATTGCAAATTATAATATCTAAATCATCATCGTGATCGTAATCTAGCTTTAAAAGAACAGATGCATTTTCGAACATCTCTGGAAATTCTTTTTGA
>JANQUX010000409.1:0-2525 GCA_030730545.1 Maribacter sp.
CCACCGTAGCGATCCATACGCCTCTAAACTCTCTCTTCGGATGTTTTTCGTACGATTGAAAAACTCCGCAAGAATTAAGAAGTAAAAAAAGTAGAACGAGTAGTGTTAATTGTTTTGTCATAAATGTAAAAAAGGCCCATTTTAAAACTAAAAATAGGCCTTTTAATTCAATTTAGTTGTTAGTTGAATTTATGTCTTACAAAGGCTTCCATAGCAGCGTATGATGATAAGCCCATTGCTTTGAATTTATTGGCGGTGTCGCGGTTTCTTTCTTCTGCGCGCATCCAAAACTCTCTTGAATCGTCACCTTGAAACATCACTCCGTCTTTTTGAGATTGGTGACAGAAAATAGCATATCGCTTTTTCAATACTTGCCCCGGACTCATTGGTACTGCCATTTCAATTTCGTTGATGTCCCACTCATGCCAAGCGCCTCTGTATAACCATAACCAGCAATCTTTCATAAACGATTCTGATTTTAATTCTTCGCACGCTGCAAATACGGCATCTAAACAAACCTTATGTGTACCATGCGGATCGGCTAAATCGCCGGCGGCATAAATTTGATGAGGTTTTATCTTTTTGATAATATTTACAACTATCTTAATATCTTCATCGGATAAGTTTTTCTTCTTTATAGTGCCTGTTTCATAAAACGGAAGATCTAAAAAATGTACGTTATTATCATCAAGCCCCATGTACCTGGTTGCGGCATATGATTCACCTCTTCTTATTTTTCCTTTTAAATTTCTAACCTCTGGAGCGTCTATTCGAGTTTCGTTTTTCTCTGCTATAGATTTAATAATATTCTTAGCCTCATCAGACGGATTAATTTGCATGGCTATCTCAGCATATTTTCTAGCATCGGTATCTGAAACTGCAATGTTGCCAGAAGTTTGATATACAATATGTACATCATGACCTTGCTCGACTAACCTGTCAAAAGTGCCGCCCATAGAAATAACATCATCATCTGGATGCGGACTAAATATGATTACTCTCTTTTTAGCGGGTGTGGCACGTTCTGGTCTGTGAGTATCGTCGGCATTTGGTTTACCGCCTGGCCAACCCGTAATGGTATGTTGTAATTTATTGAACATTTCAATATTTAGATCATAAGAATCAGCTAAGGCTAAAAGATCAGCCATACCGTTATCGTTATAATCTTTATCGGTCAAACTTAAAATGGTCTTGCCTGTAGTTTCACAAAGCCAAACCATGGCTTTTGCCTTTAACTCCTCGTTCCATTCGCAAGCATCAACCAACCAAGGTGTTTTATTTCTTGTTAATTGGCTACCTGCACCTGTATCTAAAACAAAAGTACAATTGTCATGTTCTTGCAGATAGGTTGCCGGTACATGAGATGAAATATCGCCTTCTATAGTTTTTTTAATGATACCAGCTTTGTTTTCTCCCCAGCCCAATAAAACAATTCTTTTGGCTTTTCGTACTGTGGCAATCCCCATGGTAATTGCTTTTCTAGGTACATTGGCTATTCCTAAAAAAGAAGGTGCAGCATCTACTCTTGTAATGTGATCTAAAGTAATTACTCGTGTTCCAGAATTAAAATGTGATCCTGGTTCATTAAAACCTACATGCCCCGTTCTACCAATACCTAATAGTTGAAAGTCTAGACCGCCATGCTCTTTTATTTTGCGATCGTAGCTTAGGCAGTATGCTGTAGTTTCTTCATTACTTACGGTGCCATCTGGTATATGAATATTTTTTTCAGGAATATCTACATGATTAAAAAGATGCTCATGCATGAAGTAAAAATAACTCTGTATGTTATTGGGCTCCATCGGTAAATATTCATCTAAATTGAAGGTGATAACATTTTTAAAGCTTAAACCTTCTTCTTTGTGCATACGAACCAATTCTTCATAAACCCGTATTGGTGAAGAACCAGTTGCTAAACCTAAAACGCAATTTCTCTTTTGTCCCTGTCTCTTTTTTATTAAAGCAGCAATTTCATGAGCTACAACTATAGAAGCTTCATTAGAGTCTTCGAAAATGACATTATGAATTTTTTCGAATCGCGTTTCTTCGAATTGTCCAATGGGTTTGTGGGTGATGTCGATCGTGGAATTTTTTACAGCTGTTTTCATGAGGTTGTGGTAGATTTTTGGATTTTTAAATCATGCAAATATATGCGTTATTTTAATTCAATGCAGTTTTTTGCAATTAATATTGCAGTATTTTGCTGTTAATTAAGTATTAACTTTTGTTTTAGTAACATTAACGACATAAAACAGCATGTCCTAAAATTCATTATCTTTGTAATAATTACAAGTACATAAAGCTGCTGTTACATGCTAAAAGAAGAGCGTCAACAAACCATTTTAAGTGAAGTTGACTTACATAATAGAATACTTATAACAGATATTGCCGAGGCTTTAGATGTATCAATTGATACCATAAGGCGTGACGTTAAAGAGCTTGATGCAGAAAATAAACTGCGTAAGGTACATGGTGGTGCAATCGCTATGGGCTTTATGACCAATAGTGCCAGAAACACCAATATT
>JANQUX010000409.1:2535-3397 GCA_030730545.1 Maribacter sp.
GGGGTAGTCACTTGCAGCGGCTTCGTGATTTGGTGCCCTTTGGTTGGGTGGTGGTGCACTCTATATGGGGTAATTGACCAATAGCGCCAGACTTACCAATATATATAAGATAGAAGATAAAGTGGCAATTGCCGTAAAGGCGGTTAGTATGTTGCGAGATGGTGCCGTTATTTTTTTAGATGGTGGTACTACGTGTATGGAACTTGCCAGAATTATACCTGAGAATTTAAACCTTACTTGTTTTACGATTAGTTTACCGGTGGCTATGGAATTGTCTCATAAAGCCAATATCAACGTAATTTCTATTGGCGGACAAATTTCGAAGGAAGCCCAGATTGCTATTGGTGCAAATGCCATACATCATCTATCTGAGATACGATTCGATTATAGTTTTATAGGAACAGGATATGTTGATGCAACCTACGGATTAACTGAATTCGATTGGGATATTGTACAAATCAAAAAGGCGGTGATTAAAGCATCTAAGAAAACGGTCTTGTTGTCTATCTCTGAAAAACTGAATTCTCAACACCGCTATAAAACGTGTGATATTAATTCTATTAATACCATGATCACAGAACTAAAGCCCGATAATACATTGCTAAAGGCTTTTAGAAATCACGATATAAAAATTTTATAAGTATATGGATTACAAGAAAATTACCGAAACTCCGTCGAACCACGACAATTTAGAGTTGATGGATACCACTACTATTCTTCAAAAAATGAATGAGGAGGATAAGAAGATTGCCGATGCAGTAGAAAAAACGATTCCGCAAGTAACCAAACTTGTAGATGCCTTAACCGAAAGATTTAATAAAGGAGGAAGGTTGTTTTACATCGGTGCAGGTACCAGTGGTAG
>JANQUX010000410.1 GCA_030730545.1 Maribacter sp.
TAGCAATTAGCAATTAGCAATTAGCAATTAGCAATTAGCAATTAGCAATTAGCAATTAGCAAAAAATAAATTATTCGGATTTAGTAAGTGCAAGTAAAACTGATTATTCTAAAAACTATTTTTATCAGTTTATCTACTGTCCGTTCGAGTGGTTTTTAATTCAATTTTTTCATTGAATTAAAAATGTCTGCCCGCCGAGTAGGAGGGTATCGAGAACCATTTGGAACACCTACTTAAAACAAACAGATTGCTTCTTCCGATAGCTATCGGAATCGCAATGACGACATCGCTACTTCAAAATCTTAGCAACCAACTCCTGCAACTCCCCAACAACATCTTCCTCGAACCACGGATTCTTACTACGCCAAAAACGGTTTACAGGTGATGGGTGTGGCAGAAGAAAATACTTTGGCAGGTATTCTTTATAATGCAATACATTTTCGGTCAGGTTCTTTTTGGCTTGCTTACCTAAGTATTGATCTTGAGAGTATTTACCGATCAATAAAATGAGCTGTACATTTTTAAATTGGTCCCATACCTGAGAATGCCATATGGGGGCACATTCTTTTCTTGGTGGTAAATCGCCGGTCTTTCCCTTTCCAGGATAACAGAAACCCATAGGTAACACCGCAAAATTATCAGGGTTATAAAATACCTCTTCATTGACACCCAACCATTCTCGTAATTTTCTACCACTTGGGTCGTCCCATGCTTTGTTTTCGACATGGGCTTTTCTGCCTGGCGCCTGACTTACCAGTATTATTTTCGAATTAACAGTACCTGCAACAATAGGTCTGGGCTCTAAAGGCAAGTGTGCCTTACAAACCTCACAACCTCTTATTTCAGATAATAAATCTTGCATTTATATATTCGTTTCTAATCTCATTATTATTTTAGGCAACAAAATTTCTCAGTAGCCAAATTGTTAACATACCCCAAAATGTACCTGTAGCCATACTTAATATAGCCAATACTATGGCATGTGGCATCCATTTTAAATTATATGCCGCAGTAACTGCCGGTGCAGTAGCTATACCCCCAACATTTGCCATACTTGCGATTGGTACCCAAGCCATATTTACATTCAATAACTTCGCAATACCTATCATAAATAGAAAATGCCCTACTAACCATATACTAAGAAAACCTAAAAAAGACATATCAAAACCTAAGGTGGCTATTTGTAGTTTTAACCCCAAAACGGCCATCACTACAATAATCAATATTCCACCAATCTTTAATACAAACCTATAATTCCAATTCTGAATGAAATTACTCAATAACAGCCCAAGAAAAGATAGCAACACAACCTTGGTAACAAAGCTCTCTATTAAAAAATTGCTCAAGACTACTGCGCCTAATATGATTAAAAAGCACCATATAGCCCCAAGTTTATCTCCTTTATCTTTACGAATATCTTCGGGTATAGCTGCATCTGTTATTTTAAACCATTTGTTTAGAGAATCACTTTTTTTAATCGTCTGAAACATTATAATTGTCCACACGTTTACCAAAATATTATCCATAACCAAAACAGCAAGAAATATATTCTCAGGGCAATCGACCAATTCTTTTAACACTAATTGACTTGTACTACCACCGATCCAACTACCGACTATTGGCGGAATACCCATCCAATACCGATTTTTAATAAGGATTTCACTAATTAATTCTGTCTCAGAAAATAGGAATATTAGTAGCACAGGAAATACGGCGATAAACAAAGATCCTGCAACAAAAACCAAAATGGGTCTAATACCTATTGCTTTTAGCTGTGCTATTGACAGACTACTCATTACCGCAATTATTGCCAAGGGAATAAAATAATCTTTGCTGAAATCGTGGATGTTTGCTTGTGAATAATCAACCTTTAAGGTGTATGAAATTATTGCCGGTATTACATATGCCAATAAAATAGCAGGTACCCAATCAAAAAGCGATTTTATATACTTGTTCTCCCAATGATCTAAAAAATAAACCACGACAACCGTAAAAGATGCTATAAACCAAGGTGTTATCATAGCGACAATTTAAGGTGTTTTAGACCTATAAAATAATTATTTCAATGCTTCGCCATCAAAAGACAAGCCTTCGAAACCTGTTTTCATAAAGTTTCTAATGTTTTGATGTGAACTACCTTTGAGGTCTAATAATACCTCATCAAAATAGTACTGACCAAAACAAGCCAAGGTTTCCTCTTTTGAAAGGCCTTCTTTAATAGCAAAAGAGAATAGCTTACAAGAACCGGAATTTTGACCCACGTCGTTTCTAATAGCTCCGTTTGTATATGCCGTTGGTGTAAAACTGTATTTCGAATCAATCACAACCATAGTGTCAGAAAAATTAATTTCTTTCGGACTAGCTGCTAATTTTATTTTGAATTCTTCTAATGTCATAGTTTTTATTTTTTACCCCCAACAACAATTACAATTTCACCTTTTGGTGGTTTCTCGGTGAAGTGCTTTAGAACTTCTTCTGCTGTTCCCCGAACTGTTTCTTCGTACAGTTTGGTTAATTCTCTAGAAACAGAGATAGGTCTTTCTGCTCCGAAATATTCTACAAAATGAGCTAATGTCTTTAGCAGCTTATGCGGAGATTCATAAAAGATAATGGTACGTGGCTCTTCTGCCAATAACTTTAAACGTGTCTGCCTTCCTTTTTTTACGGGTAAAAATCCCTCGAAAACAAACTTGTCATTTGGTAATCCGCTATTGACCAAAGCTGGTACAAAAGCTGTTGCACCCGGCAAGCAGTCGACCTCAATACCCGCTTCAACACAGGCACGGGTTAAAAGAAAACCTGGGTCTGAAATTGCCGGTGTACCGGCATCTGAAATGAGTGCAATATTCTCACCTCCCTTTAGCTTACCTACCAAATAATCGACCATATTATGCTCGTTATGCATATGGTGGCTTTTCATCTGTGTACCAATCTCGAAATGATGTAATAATTTTCCGCTGGTACGTGTGTCTTCCGCAAGTATTAAATCTACTTCTTTTAGAACTCGAATTGCCCTTAAGGTCATATCCTCTAAATTTCCGATCGGTGTAGGTACTAAATAAAGCTTTCCCATGTATTTTAAAGTAAAAAACCTCAAGGCAGGCCCTCGAGGCATTGATTTGAAAATTTAGTTTAGATTATGACGCAAACGTAAGAGCATATAAATCTCGATTATCGAGTAAAAAACCCAACATAGGTGCTGGGTCGCCGATACATATATTAATTAAGAGAATCTACGAGATACCAATTCAATGAATCTTTCTTCATATGGTTCTTTACCAGCCCAATTATTATAATCTGGCTTTACCATATTTTTTATAAATGAAATGGAGCGTTCTTCGGTATCAATGGTATTTAACTGAGATAGCACACGGTTGTAATCTT
>JANQUX010000411.1 GCA_030730545.1 Maribacter sp.
GCAAGAAACACTATGGCGCATATCGCCAACAAAGAGAGGAACTTCTTAGTCATAAGTAGGTTAATTTAATTTTGGATTTGGGATCCATAGTATTTAACGTGACTACTAATGGGTTATTACTTTAATTCGATGTACGGTAACTATTTGACGATATCTTCGTTAAAGCGTAAATATTTTTAACAAAATCTGCATTTTATCGATGTTTTTAAAGGCTTTGCGAAGTAATTAAATTAATAGGTCAATAGCATAATTTGTCAATAAATACCTATTTTTGGATTGAAAATTCAATACACATAAGGTGGGTGTTCCATTTTATATATAATAATTCATAAAATAAGAATAAATGAAAGTTACAGTTGTAGGTGCTGGTGCAGTAGGTGCTAGTTGTGCAGAGTACATTGCCATTAAAGATTTTGCATCAGAAGTGGTTATTTTAGATATTAAAGAAGGTTATGCTGAAGGTAAGGCTATGGATCTAATGCAGACTGCATCATTGATGGGGTTTGATACTAAGATTTCAGGTAGTACAAATGATTATGCCAAAACTGCTGATAGCCATATTGCTGTAATTACTTCTGGTATTCCAAGAAAACCAGGCATGACTAGAGAAGAATTAATTGGTATTAATGCAGGTATCGTAAAAACAGTATCTAGTAACCTTTTAAAGCATTCACCAAATGTTATCATCATAGTAGTAAGTAACCCAATGGATACGATGACGTATTTGGTACACAAAACTACTGGTATTCCTAAAAATAGAATTATTGGTATGGGCGGTGCTTTAGATAGCGCTCGTTTTAAGTACCGTTTAGCAGAAGCTATGGAAGCTCCTATTTCTGATATCGATGGTATGGTAATCGGTGGACATAGTGATACTGGTATGGTGCCATTAACATCTCACGCAACTAGAAACAGTATTCGTGTTTCAGAATTTTTGTCTGAAGATAGATTACAACAAGTGGCAGATGATACTAAAGTAGGTGGTGCAACTTTAACCAAATTATTAGGTACTAGCGCATGGTACGCTCCAGGTGCGGCAGTTTCTTCTATGGTTCAAGCAATTGCTTGTGATCAAAAGAAAATGTTTCCATGCTCAACCATGTTAGATGGTGAATACGGATTAAAAGATATCTGTATCGGTGTACCGGTAATTTTAGGGAAAAATGGTATCGAAAAGATTATTGATATTCCTTTAAGTGATGCCGAAAAAGCTAAAATGAAAGAAAGTGCCGAAGGTGTTTCTAAAACAAACGGACTTTTAGAGCTGTAGTTCATACACTCATAAATATAAGAGAAGCCTTTATAGTTGAACTATAAAGGCTTTCTTATTATAATAAGGTAGGCATCAGAATCATATATTGTAAAAATTATACCACCTAGAATAATCTTTCTTTTTATATTTGCCGCATGAATGCAAAATGGTGCGTAAGTACTTTATTTATTATTCTAGCCTTATTGGGGCTATGTCAAGAGCAAAAGAAAGCTTCTAATCAACAAATTTTATTACAATTTGCAGATGTAGAATTAGCTTCAGAAACTGCTCATGATGAAATTTTGGCGGTTATTACCAAGAAACTAGAAGTCTTAGGTGTTGATGCTGTTCAAATTATTGAAAATGATGGTAGGCAATTAAGCATCCGCTATTATAGTGATGTTGATGCTGATAGTGTTAAGGCATTTCTTTCTCGAGAAAACCAACTATCAATATTGAATGAAGAAGAACTTCCGTCAGATTATCCAAAAGAACAATTACCAGAAAAATATAATTTAGTCGTATCAGACCTTCATCAGCAAGCTGAAAATGGTGTTACTATAAATGCAACGCTCGTTGTACCTCAAAAACATGATGCTAAAACGTTTTCTCATCCGGTAGTTTTGCCGTTTAGTGAAAACATACTTTTTGAGCAAAATACGATTGTAGATACCGCTTATAAGATTAATAGAACTATTGCAATAGCAATAGATAATACTTCACGAACAATACCAGAAGTAAGGGCAGGCCCTTATGTATATGGGAATAGCTAATTCCATTCAAAAATATTTCTAAGCAACGTATCTACTATACGTAGACGTTATTTGCCTTAGATTTTAAAAATATTCAAAATAATAATCAACATAAATTAAATTATTACAAATGCAAAACAAGGGACTTATAAAGCTTTTTGCTTTATTATTTGGGTTAGTTAGTATTTACCAGCTATCCTATACTTTCATTACAAGTAAAGTAGAGAAAGAAGCGAATAATTTCGCTACGAGCCGTGTATCAGAGGCAGAAGAAGGTTATGTGGCAAAAAGAGAAATTGTAGCGGCAAGCTATCTTGATTCTATTGGGAGCAATCCGATTTTGGGATATACCAATTACAATGAAGCCAAACAGAAAGAACTGAACAAAGGTCTTGACCTTAAAGGTGGTATCAACGTTACATTGCAGATCTCTATCAAGGATATTCTTAAAGGATTAGCAAACAATACGAAGAGCCCAGTTTTTAATAAGGCTTTAGCTGATGCAGATGCTGCTTCTCAAAATAGTGATGATACTTATATCGATTTGTTCTTTGAGGCTTTCGATAAAATAAAAGGGGAAACTAAACTAGCTTCACCAGATATCTTCGCTAATAAAGGTCTTAGTGATGAAATCAACTTTCAAATGTCTGATGATGAGGTTAAACCTATCATCCGTAGAAAAATTGATGAGTCTATCGTTTCTGCTTTCGAAGTTTTAAGAGAACGTATCGATGGTTTTGGAGTTACACAACCAAATATTCAAAGAGAAGGTAACTCTGGTCGTATTCTAGTTGAATTGCCAGGTGCTAGAGATATCGCTAGTGCACAAGACTTATTATCAAGTACTGCTCTATTAGTATTTTGGGAAACATATAAGCAAAGCATTACAAGCTTTAGTACCTTCCTTATTCAAGCGAACGAGAAATTAAAAACAATAGTTGAGGTTAAGCAACCAGAACAAATTAAAGCAGAGACTGAGTTAGATTCTTTATTGTCTGATGTTTCTGCTGATTCTTTAGATTTAGCTACACAAGTAAATCCGCTATACGAATTGTTGATTCCTGCTAACCCAGGTAGCAACGCAATGTTTCGTGCTGCTATTAAAGATACGGCGACTATTGGTTCTTACTTAAGAATGCCAGAAATCAGAAGGTTATTACCTGCTGATATTCAGTTTACGAAATTTGTATGGGAAAGACCTTCTGCAGAAGAAACTGAAGTTATTGATTTGTATGCTTTAAAATCTAACCGTGATGGTACTCCAAGAATTAGTGGTGATGTAGTTAGTGATGCAAGAGCAGATTTCGACCAGTTCAGCAAGCCCGCTGTTTCTATGACCATGAATACCAAAGGTGCTAAAGAATGGGAAAAATTAACTG
>JANQUX010000412.1 GCA_030730545.1 Maribacter sp.
ATCTTGACATTCAAGCTCTCCGCTTTCTGTCATTTTCCAGATATAGCCTTCTAGACCTTCAACATCTCTGTCTGTATTAACAGTCGTAATCCAATCTCTAGAATTAGTCTGGTCATAAGTTAAAATGGTACCTACTGGCAAGAATATATTAACACGTACTTCTTGATCTTTAAACTTAGGGCCTTGTGTGGTCAAAAAGTCATCAAAAGAGAGAGTAGTACCATTTACTTCATATTCATAGATAATTTGACTAGCAATATCTTTTGCTTCTCTATTCGATGGTCCGTCAGCCTCTTTTCTGATTTGAACACGAACTATAGTGTCTTGCGACTTCCGAATACGGAATCTAACATCATCAGAAACCAAAACCTTATTACCGGCTTCGTCATAAGAAATAAAAGTATCGCCCATATGCATATCTTTTTCATAATCGTACTCATCTGTAGATACTAACCTTATATTCAAAGTATCTGTAGGCATGATAGAAGTTATTTCACTTTCTACAGAAGTGCTACCTGTATACGCATGTGCTGCAGCTTCTCTAATACCAAAGACGACCAAACATATAATTGAGATTAGCCATAACCCTAATAAAGAGAATTTAGCAATGGTACCAATAGACTTCAGATTATTTACCAATATTTTTAATCCTAAGTACATTAAGAAGAAAAACGGAATACCAATGGCAAAAAATGCTAATAACGATACAACCCAAATAGGTAAGTTGGTAGAGTTAACTACATTATAAAAATCAATACCAGGTACATGAATGATATCTAAAATACCAACGGTAAACATGCCTATAAAGAGACCTATTAATGTAGCGGCACCAATAATAACTAAAAGAATACCAATGAATTTACCAAAGATTTTAAAAAGGAACATTACAATATCACCAAAGGTGTCAAAAATTGTTTTGCCTCCTTTTTTGACGGTATTGCCTACTTTTTCATAGTCAACACTTTTTACACGATCCGCTACGTCATCAAAACCCTCTTTAACTTTACGCTCAATATTGCTGATGTTTACTGTCTCGCCGCTCATATCTAATTTTTGAGCAGTAGTTTTCGCTTCAGGAATAAGGATCCAAAGTAAACCGTATATAAAGATGAATCCGCCCCAAGTGAAAATGATCAAGAAAATCCAAAGTAAACGAATCCATAACGGATCAATACCGAAGTAATGCGCTAAACCAGAAGATACACCGGCAACATATTTCTTCTCGGTATCTCTATATAATTTCTTTACTCTTTCTTTAGTCGAAGAAGAAGTTTTTGCTCTAGGCTCATCTTCAAAGATATCTTCATCGACCATATAATCTTCGGGTTGCCCCATAATGGCAATAACTTGATCTACCTCTTTTTGCGTAATTACCTGTCTTTCATTCTCTAATTTATCATGAAAAAGTTCGGCAATACGAGCTTCTATATCTGCAATGATCTCATCGCTGCCCGGTGTGTTGGCAAAAGAACGTTTTACAGATTCTAAATACCTACGCATTATATTGTATGCCTCTTCGTCTATATGGAAGAGCATGTTTGCTAAATTTATATTTACTGTTTTGTTCATGATTAGCTGTTTTTTGAGTTGGTTACCAGGTTGGTGGCTTTTCTTAATTCGTCCCAAGTGGTATCTAATTCTTTAAGAAAAAGTTTACCGGTCTCGGTTAGGGTATAGTATTTACGTGGCGGTCCAGAAGTAGATTCTTCCCAACGGTAGTTTAGAAGACCTGCATTCTTTAACCTGGTCAGTAGCGGATAGATAGTACCTTCCACTACAAGCATTTTAGCATCTTTAAGCGTTTCTAAGATTTCAGAAGCATATTTATCATGCCCATTTAAAATGGACAGGATACAATACTCCAAAACCCCTTTACGCATTTGCGCTTTTGTATTTTCTACATTCATAATCTCTTTTTGCTTTTTATGCAGTCCCGCTTTCGGAGGGGATTGCTCCATCGTCTCTGTTGTCTGCATAGATTAACTGTTCGTTTTTTGTTTGATGAATAAACATCCTGATTGATTTTTGATTGATTAATAAACTCCTACGGGTGTGATGAATACCCTGATTTATAGTAACTGATGATTCTATTTTATAAATTTTATAGTGAAAGGATATTCAAAAACTTCACCTTCATTTGTTCTTATAGTAGCTAATATGGTATACACGATATTAATAATAAATAAGGCTGATTGTGCTAGACCCAATAATGCAACGGGAATCATCCACGGACCAAAAAAGTCGTCAGAATCAAAATTAAAATTGATGTTATTGAAACTGTGAATATTTGAAAAGCTGAAATGATCAAAGTCAAAAATATTAGGTAGAAAGCCGCCTAAGAAAAAAGGAATACTGACCATACCTACAAGAATAGAGTAGAGGAGTATGCTAATTTGAAAATTCAGCGCTTGTTTACCGTTATGATCTACAAATTCATATTCTTTTTTACTTGCCGTCCATAATACTAGAGGAATGATGAAATTCCCGAACGGAAAAAAGAATTTAGAGAACGTACTCGCATGTATTAATGCAGAGAGGTTTCTTTCGTGTTTTGTTACTGATTCTGTCATGATTGATTCGTTGGTGATGATGATTGATTTTAATACTATGCAAAAGCCAATTACTTTGATTACCTATTAACTTCCTATGCAAATATATGGCTAAAAAAAGGTACTATGTAACGCATAGTACTAATATTTAACAATATATTAACATTTGAGTATGCTGTTTATAATGGCTATTTTTATCAAAATTATAAGGTAATATGGCGGTAACAGCTAGTAAAATCAACATGTTCTCATTTTTTAAACTACCGTCAGCGTGGTGGTGCGGGGTACGTTTAAGAGAATTAGATAAAAACCGTTCAGTAGTAACGGTAAAGCACAGATGGTTCAATCAGAATCCGTTTAATTCAATGTTTTGGGCAGTACAAGGTATGGCCGCAGAATTGACAACAGGGGCTTTAATGATAGATCAAATTGAAGCATCGGGTAAGAAAATTTCGATGTTGGTAGCGAACAACACCGCTAATTTTTCAAAAAAAGCCACAGGTAGAATAACATTTACATGTGAAGACGGACACCTAATTAAAGAAGCTCTAGATAAAACTATTGCCACCGGAGAAGGACAAACCGTTTGGATGAAATCTGTCGGAGTAAATACGGATGGAGTAGTGGTCAGTACCTTTAAGTATGAGTGGACGTTGAGGTTGAAGAAGTAAGTTTAAAATAGTATGAAAGAAGAAATACGGTTTAAGGAAACTCAGAAATTTACCCAATGGTGGTTGTGGTTGATTATACTTGCGCCAATAATTTTAGCAGCTTTTAATATTGTAGGTAGTATTCTATATGTATTTGGCGGTTATACTCCCGATG
>JANQUX010000413.1 GCA_030730545.1 Maribacter sp.
TAGAGCATCTCCCTTTTAAGGAGAGGGTCCCGGGTTCGAGCCCCGGCCCGGTCACTTTTAAACCTTCAAATATTTATTATTTGGAGGTTTTTTTGTTTCTACTAATTTTTATAGTTTATAAAGAAGCACTTTTCTAACTAAACCTAAACTATTCTTCTTCTGAATCTATACTAACACATTACTATCTAAAATTTAATATACGAATCTACTTAGTTGATTATAGATAAGTTTTAAAATATTTAAAAAATACAATTTCAAAAAGACTAACCTTTTTTATTGGTCAAGCACAAATAATTCAAATTGATATAACAACATGAAAGATTTACAGCTGGATATAAACGGGACAGTAACGTATAGTAGCAAATCAAAAAATGGTGACACAACAAATTGTCCACAAGGCATGGTCCGCAATGTGATGACCAAAGAATAATTAATTATATAAGATTGGTAAGATCAATAAACTAATGATAGCTTCTAATTTTCAGAAACTGAAAATTAGAAGCTATTCTTTTTAGTCGTTCAAAGTAAAATCAGAAGCTAACTGAGTAGTAGAACTACCACCAATAAAGACCTTAAAGTCGCCCGTTTCAGATTCCCATATATTATTTGCAGAATAGAATTCTAAGGTCTTAGGAGTGATAGTAAAGCTTACATTTTTAGTCTCACCTGGCTTTAAAGAAACCATTTTAAAATCTTTCAATTCTTTTACAGGTCTAGCAATACTGGCAAACAAATCTTGAATATATAATTGAACCACTTCTTTACCTTCATATTTACCGGTATTAGACAAATCGAAACTGACTTTCAACTCTCCAGTTTTGCTTAATGAATTTGTATTTAACTTTAAGTTGTCGTAGCTAAATTCAGTGTAACTTAATCCATAACCAAACTCATATAAAGGTGTATTTACTTCATCTGTATAATGTGTCCAGAAAACAAGATCATTACCAGGGTATGTTGGCCTTCCTGTACTTAGATAGTTATAATACAGCGGTACCTGCCCAACATTTCTTGGAAAAGTCATTGGTAATTTTCCACTTGGGTTATAATCACCATATAGTACCTTAGCTATAGCATCGCCACTAGTTGAACCCAATTGCCAAGCTTCTACTATGGCAGGTATATTTTCATCTGCCCAATTAATAATCAACGGTCTTCCATTCATTAAAACCAAAACTATGTTCTTATTTACTGCATACACAGCTTCTAATAATTCTTGCTGTAAACCAGGTAAATCTAAATTTGCCCTACTTCTACCCTCGCCTGATTGAAAACCATGCTCACCCAAAACCATTACTACTACATCTTTATTTTTAGCTACTTCTACAGCTTCTGCAATACCTGTTCTGTCTTTAGTATTTATATCAATTTCAAAAACGAAAGCCTCCTTACCTTTTACCAACTCCACCCCTTTTTCATGGTACAGTTTATTACCTTTATATTTCTTTAAGCCTTCCATTACCGATACTGCAGAATTATCTTCCGCAGCAAGTCTCCAACCTCCTAATGGACTATTCTTATCTGCCGCCAACGGACCAATAACCGCTATGTTCATTCCCTTCTTCTTTAAAGGCAATAATTGGTTTTCATTTTTTAGAAGTACGATAGACTTTTCAGCCATATCAAGAGCTATCGCTTTATTTTTATCGCTTCCTAATACTTCTTTTTCTCGCTCTTCGTTACAATATTTGTAAGGGTCATCAAAAAGACCTAATTCATATTTTACCCTTAAAATTCTTCGAACGGCATCATCAATTTTATCAACGGAAACTTTACCTTCTTCTACCAAAGTTTTTAAATGCTTTACATATAAATAAGATTCCATATCCATATCGCTACCTGCATTTGCAGCACTTTCCGCAGCAGATTTGCCATCTTTAGAATACCCATGAGCAACCATTTCAGCCATTGAACCCCAGTCAGAAACTACAAAACCTTGGTAGTCCCATTCTCCTTTTAAAACATCTCTTTGTAAAAAAGAATTTCCGGTAGCTGGTATACCATTAAGTACATTAAATGAATTCATGAATGTTTTTACATCAGCTTCTATCGCTGCCATAAACGGAGGAAAAATAGTATTGTACAATGTTGACGTACCTACATCTACCGTATTGTAATCTCTACCCGCTTCAGAAAAGCCATACCCGGCAAAATGTTTAGCTGTAGCAGCTATAGTATTTGGTGCAGAAAGGTCTTCTCCTTGAAACCCGGTAATTCTTGCCTTTGCTATTTGACTACCCAAATAAGGATCTTCACCTGCGCCTTCCATTACTCTACCCCATCGTGCATCTCTAGATATATCAACCATTGGGGCAAAGGTCCAGTTTATACCTGTTGCAGATGCTTCATCGGCAGCCATTGCCGCAGATGCTTTAATTGCGTCCATATCCCAACTAGCAGATTCTGCCAATGGTATTGGGCTCTGTGTTCTATACCCATGAATTACATCGTAACCAATAATTAAGGGGATACCTAATCTTGATTCTTCGACCACAATCTTCTGTACCTTGCGAACTTCTTCTACGCCGGTAACATTTAACATAGAACCTACCCAACCATTTTTAAGATGCTCAAATTTACTAGAAGCATCACCTTCTTCTGGTATAGGACCTGTAACATTCCAAAAACCATTATACTGGTTCATTTGACCTACCTTTTCCTCAAGAGTCATCAGCTCCATTAAGGAGTCTATCTTCTTTTCTACTACCACATCTAATTTTGTTTGTGCATAGTTACTATGGCTAAATACAAATAAACAGAAGGTAATTAATATATTTTTTTTCATGCTTTCTATTATAATATAGAGTTTAATGGTCAATGAAATGTAACCATGGAAGATTCGAATTTACTGCAAAATTATGATAATCCCCTAGCGTAATACATGTACTAAATCATTTAAATGCATGAAAATTTTCAAATTAGCTAAAATCTTAATCAATCAAAAAAAGGGAAGGAGCATAGCTCCTTCCCTTTTATACTTACTTAAAAAGTTTGATTCTATTCTACCACGATAAACTCCGATCGTCTGTTAAGTTGATGATTCTCTTTGCTACATGGAATATTGTTGCTACAGTTGTTTGTAAGCTCCGTTTCGCCGTAACCTTCGTACGAGATTCTGTTGCTCGGTATACCCGCTGCTATCAAATATTCCGCAGTTGCCTTTGCCCTGTTAGCTGATAATCGCATGTTGTACGCATCGTTCGCCCTTGAATCCGTATGCGAGCGTACCTGTACGTTTACACTTGGGTATTCGTTAAGGTATGCCAATACCTTTTCTATGCTGATCTTGGCATCTTCCCTAATGAAGTACTTGTCGAAATCGAAGTAGATCGGTTCTATGTTCAGGTATTTTGCAAGGTCGGT
>JANQUX010000414.1 GCA_030730545.1 Maribacter sp.
ACTATATTCGGTGCAAATGCCCACAACGAGTTAAAATTTGCCTTCGTTGCCAAATGATCTGTACAAAACCAAAGGAATAAAATTAGAACGCCTGCTAGTCCTGTAACAGCGAATAACCCAAAGTCTAACCATTTATTTCTTCGTAGGTTTTTATAATCGGTATAGGTGATATAACTAACCAATGCCAGTAAAACACTAAGCCAGAATAAAGGGGTTAAAAATATAAGAGAGCGGTATTCTTGTTCAGGAATATCTAAAATAACGGACTCACTTTTAACTATTGGCTTGCCATATAGCGTGGTGTGTTTCATTTGCTCGTACACATAAATTGGTAAGAATAAATGTTCGTATGGTGTTGCTTCTCTATCAATTACGGAACCTAACGCAAGATCAATACCGAAATTAGACCATGTGTTAGGGTTCAACTTCAAACGGATCAACTCTCTAAATGTGAGTTGATTTTCTAAATAATCGTAATCAAAATTAAATGTGCTCCCTAATGTCTTTTCAAATACCATAGGTATTCTGGTAGCACAGTTATCAAACAAAAAGTCGTACTTATACTTCTTGTTTTCAGGCAGTAAGTTGTTTTCTAGAAAAGTAACAATCTGGTTGCGTTGTTCTAAGTCTACATCTAAGACTTGCTCTCTAATCCACCGTTTTTCTTGCTGGTATGAGTAGTCAAAGTATTTGAACGGAATTCTAGAAATGGTGTATGATAACTTACCTCTAGTGAAATTCAGATAAAAATTTGGGTCGTCAAAATCATAGTTTCCGTAACCGTAAACTTCATCAATACCTAAAGTTGGGTCTTGTAGTCGTATAGCGCTATGTCCGAATTTGGCTGCTAAATCTTCACCAGTGCCAACGGTCAATAAACTAATTTTTGACAATGGAGATAGTTGTGCATTTTGAGAATGTCCCCAAAATGCAGTAAAAAGTAGAATTAAAAACGTGATTTTTCTGAACATACTTTTACTTGCGCATAGCAGCTGCAAAGATGCGAATAATAACAGACTATACAGATATTGGGTTTTTATAATTTTTTGTCAATTAACTATTTATGTATAGTGTTCTTTTTCAGAAATATAAAAGCCACCTCTAGAGGTGGCTTTTTAAATACTTTACTTACATTTTAATTGCTATTCGATAGTTACAATTAGATCGTCTTGTTTTACCATACTGCCTTCTTTCAGACTCACAGAAGTAACCGTTCCTGCTTTAAAAGAAGTTACGGTAGTCTCCATTTTCATGGCTTCAATAACAAATAAAGGATCGTTCTCTTTTATGGTTTGACCTTTTTTGACCAATACCTTATACAAAGAGCCTTGAAGCGGAGCTCCAATTTGGTTCGGGTTCTCTGAATCTATCTTTTCATTCGATTCGATTTTAAGATTTAAAGAAGTATCTAGAACATCAACAAATCTATTTTCTCCGTTTACTTGAAAGAACACGGTTCGCAAACCTAGTTCGTTAGGTATACCAACAGAAAGTAACCTTACGATAACCGTTTTACCCGGTTCCAATTCGATTAAGGTTTCTTCACGAAGTTTCATACCGTAGAAGAAATGCTTTGTTTGTACCAGCGCTAAATTGCCATAAAGCTTATAGTTTTCATGTGCTTTTTCAAACACTTTTGGGTATAAGGTGTACGAAAGAAAATCTTCCATTTCAATAGCACGTGTAAAGCCTTTTTGAAACTTCTTTTTAAAGGCTTTAAATTCCTTGTCAAAATCAGTTGGTGCTAAATGTGCATTTGGTCTGTTCGTATATGGTTTTTTGTTCTTTAGAATGATTTTCTGAAGTTTTTTAGGGAATCCGCCAACGGGCTGACCTAAATCTCCCATAAAGAAACTGATTACAGAATCTGGGAAAGATATTTCCTCACCACGTGTCATTACATCTTCAGTAGTCAAGTCATTGGTCACCATGAAAATAGCCATATCACCAACCACTTTTGAACTCGGTGTTACTTTAATAAGGTTACCAAAGAGTTTATTTACCTCTGCATACATTGTTTTTACTCCTTCGAATCGGTCGCCTAATCCTAAAGCAGTTGCTTGCGGTCGCAAATTAGAGTACTGCCCGCCAGGTATTTCATGTGAATAAACTTCTGCTGTACCCGCTTTTAATCCCGATTCAAAAGGGTAGTACAGTTCTCTTGTATCTTCCCAGAAGTTAGAAAACTGATTCAGTTTCGGCATATCGAACTCATGTGCTCGTGGCTGACCTTTCATCATCTCTACTACGGAGTTGAAGTTAGGCTGAGAAGTTAATCCAGATAATCCGCCTAAAGCAACATCAACAACATCAACCCCAGCTTCAATTGCTTTTAAGTATGTTGTCGTCTGTAAAGATGATGTATCATGCGTATGTAAATGTATCGGTAGCTTTACCGTGTCTTTTAATGCTAAAACCAATTCAGTAGCTGCATATGGTTTCAAAAGACCAGCCATATCTTTTATGGCTATCATATGCGCACCTGCGTTTTCTAAATCTTTCGCTAGTTGCGTATAGTATTTTAGAGTGTATTTGGTTTCGTTTACATTTAGTATATCACCCGTATAACTTACAGCTGCTTCTGCAATACCACCCGTTTTATTACGTACATAATTAATACTTGGTTCCATCGCTTTCACCCAGTTCAACGAATCGAAAATCCTAAAAATATCGACACCGTTCTCCCAAGATTTCTCAACGAACTTTTCAATTAAATTGTCAGGGTATGCTTTGTACCCAACCCCGTTAGAACCACGAAGTAGCATTTGGAATAATATGTTAGGTACTGCTTTACGTAATTCGCGTAAACGTGTCCACGGACTCTCGTGTAAGAAACGCATACAAACATCGAAGGTTGCGCCACCCCAAACTTCCATACTAAAGGTATTTGGGTGATTCTTTGCATAACTTTCGGCAACACGTAACATATCGTACGTACGCATTCTTGTTGCCAATAATGATTGGTGCGCATCGCGCATGGTAGTATCTGTAAAATGAATTTTCTTTTCATCCATTAACCACGCACAAAATTTCTCCGGACCCATTTCGGTCAGCATATCTTTTGTTCCCTTCGGATGTGCTTCTAATGCATTAAATTTTGGAACCTTCGGATTTCTGAAAACTTTGCTTTGATCTATATACTTAACATCAGAATTACCGTTTACAATTACTTCTGCCAAAAAGTTCACCACTTTCGATGTTCTATCTTGTGGTAGTTTTATCTTGAATAGGGCAGGGGTATTCTGAATGAAATTGACAGTTGCCTTACCATCTTTAAATGTAGGATGCTGAATTACATTCTGTAAAAAATGAATATTGGTTTCAACACCTCTAATTCTAAATTCTTTTAATGCGCGTACCAT
>JANQUX010000415.1 GCA_030730545.1 Maribacter sp.
ATGTAAAGGATATTCACGGTAGATTTTCTCCGAAAGATAGTATTGCTTTCCAAAACGGATTCCTTCAAAAACCCGTCGTAGATATTTGGGCTCTTAAATTATTGGATGCACTTAAAGAGCGTTTTCCAGATTTGGAACATAAGGGTAAAACATATGATTTTGTATCTGTAATTGACGTAGCTACTTCACATTGCTATGCAAATAGAGGAGTGGTTCGTGGACTGGTAGGAATGCTGATGGACATAGGGACATTTAAGTTCAAAAGAGTTGTAGATAGAATAGCAGTGGGTTTAAGTAGACAGAAAGATCCTTATGATAATTATGCTGAATTAATTGCCTTACATAAAAAATACAATGTAAAATGTAATTTTTTCTTTCAGTTTGCAGATTACTCCAAGTACGATAAAAACGTATCTACCAACAGTATTAAATTTAAGTCGCTTATAAAATATGTGGCAGATTATGTGCCGGTATCATTGGCAGCCAGCTATAGTTCATTTTCTGATCTAGAGCTTTTAAAGAAAGAGAAAGCCAATTTAGAAGTGGTTATCAATAGGCCGGTAAATAATTCTAAAATGAGGTATAATAGGGTCGATGTGCCACAAACCTACCGTAATTTAATTGCTGCAGAATTTACCAATGACTATACTATGGGCTATACTTTTGAACTTGGGTTTAGAGCGGGAACGTGCACTACATTTCAATTTTACGATATACCGTTAGAAGTAAAGCAGCCTATAAAAGTGCATCCGTTTGCGATTCATGATATATCGCTGTCAAAAATAAAAAAAGATCAAGATGTGTTTCGTCAAATTGAACTAATAACGAACGAGGTTAAAAAGGTTAATGGAACCCTGATCGCTATGTTTTCAAATGAAGTATTGGGTAATAATGAAGATAGAGATTGGATGAGTATGTACACTGAAATAATAAAGCAACAGCATGTTTAAAGATAAAGTTACCGATGTATTTTTTGATTTGGATCATACCTTGTGGGATTTTGATAAAAACTCGGCACTTACATTTCAAAAGATATTTAAGGATCAAAAATTAGACATAGCCCTTCCTGATTTTTTAGAGGTGTATATGCCTGCCAATTTGAAATTCTGGAAATTGTTTCGTGAAGAAAAAATCACAAAAATTGAGTTAAGATATCAGCGTTTAAAATCCGTTTTTGATACTATGGGCTATCCTGCATCCGATGATTTAATAAACCTGTTATCCGAAGAATATATAAATCACTTATCCTCATTTAACACCCTTTTTCCTAATACTATCGAGGTTTTAGATTATCTGCAGCCTAAATACAAGCTCCATATTATTACCAATGGTTTTCAAGAAGTTCAAGATAAGAAACTTAGAAACTCTGGTATTCATAGCTATTTTGATCAGATTATAGACTCGGAGATGGCGGGCGTGAAAAAACCAAATCCGATAATTTTTAACTTGGCATTGAACAGAGCTGGCGCACTACCTGAAAAGTCATTAATGATCGGCGATAGTTTAGAGGCAGATATCATGGGAGCCAAATCTGTAGGTCTGCATACCATACACTTTAATGCCCACAAAGAAAAAACGCATACTGTAGCACCAATTATTTATGATTTGCAAGAAATAAAATCGTTTTTATAGAGTTACTACTACTATAGATTAATGCTTTGGCATTTAAATTCTGCAGTGGCGATGAAAGGGGTACGTATTCTATGTTTACTATTTTTCGGTTTTCTACTGGTAACTTCTTGTTCTGAGAATCAAGATTTTGACCAGATAGATGCTTTGGCAGTTACGCCAACTTTAGAAGCAAGTATTTTTTACGTTAAAGCTCAAGAGAGTTTAATTAATAGGGTATCGGGATTAAGTTTTTACACCCAAGAATTTAATTTTGATGCTTTTGAAGAGCCTTTTTTTACCAAAAGAGTTATATCTGGCGTCATTAGCTATGAGTTAGAAAATACGACCAGCAAACCCATAGAAATTAGGCTTGAATTTTTAGATGAGGCAGAGAATATTTTAGATACCGAAGTTTTTAATATGGATGCAGCACCCACGTCGGTCTTAATGCGAGATGTGGCTTATGGACCAACAGGTAAAAGTCTCGATATTATAAAAATAACTTCTAAAATTAGATTGACGGCCATTAATCTTGGCGATAATAGTAGTGAGTCTAATTTGGTAGATCCTTCAATAGTGCTTCGTTCTAGCGCAAAATTCACATTAGAATTGCGATGAGATTATTCCGTTGCCTTATTATTATAAGTATGCTATTTACTTTGAGTCTTAAGGCTCAGAATAAGCAAATACTTTATGATTTTAATGAAATACCGCAATCATTATCTGTTAACCCTGGTGTAGAATCTGATTTTAAATGGTATGCAGGGGTGCCTTTGTTATCTGGTATTTCTGGGTATGCAGGTTTTAATGCGATTTCTATCAATGATATTTTCGCCAACGATGGTGTTGACATTAATGTAAAATTTAGAGCGCGGGCTTTAGATGTACTTACCCCTAAAGACGAATTCAGTACTACTATTCAAATGGAGTATTTAAACGGCGGATTCAGAAGTGAGAACCCGAATATATTCTATTCATTTGGCGGTTACCTTGAGCTAGACAATATAAGCTACTGGCCTCAAGATTATGCCTATTTGTTATTTGATGGAAATGCAGATCAATTGGGTAGAAGTTACGATTTGGGTGATTTAAAAGTTCGTGGTTCTCTAATTAATGTTTTTCATTTCGGTATCAATAAAAAAATAGACCGCAATTTAACGATTGGTGCAAGAGCTAAATTGTATTCAGCAATAGCAGATTACAGTTCTTCTACCAACAACGGGCATTTACGTAATGTAGAAGGTCAAAACAACACGATCGCTAGTAATCTCAATGCCGATTTACTTTTACGAACATCGGGGTTTCAAGCTTTAGATGATGCTAATGATTCTGAAATTTTAGGTAATGAAATTATAAGTAGAGCACTTTTAGGCGGTGATCTAGGTTTAGGTCTAGATTTTGGTTTTACATATCACTTGTCTGAACGTACCACAGTAACCGGTAGTTTATTAGATGTCGGATTTATATATCATTCTAGTGATCCAAAAAGTTATAGCCTAAAAGGGAATACCACGGTTGAAGGTATTGAAATAGATATCTTAAATAATTTCGCTAACCTCGATAGAGATTTTTGGCAAGATCTTGTAGATGAGGTCGAAGCTGAATTACCTTTTGAAACCGATACAAAGAGCTATATTTCCTTCAGACCGACAAAACTGTATGCATCACTAAGAAACGATTTTGGTGAGCCCGTTGGTAATGGTGGGTCGCAAAGTTGCGATTG
>JANQUX010000416.1:0-3049 GCA_030730545.1 Maribacter sp.
ACATGCGGACCCACAATTTCCAACAGTCCCATACTTAATATGAGTCCCGTGAAACCTGCAATTGCCGTTATAAAAATTGCTTCGTGTAGAATCATACCCACAATTGACCATGGTTTTGCCCCTAAAGCTTTACGTATTCCTATTTCTCTCGTGCGTTCTTTAACTACAATCAACATAATATTACTTACGCCAACAATACCCGCGATTATAGTACATACTCCAACAAACCAAAAGAAGAATTTAATACCACCCATTAAAGAATAGAAGCGTTTAGCCTCTTCCATGGGGTTATATACTTGTATGGCACTGGTATCTTCAGGAGCTACAGTATGTGCTTTTTGCAAATAAGATTGAAGTTCACGTTTAAATTTGATGGATTGCGCCACGGCAGTTTCAAAGTCTTCTACTGCTGGTAATGTATAGGATAAATTATTTAGGTGATCTGCGCCATTAAAAACCTGTTGCGCCGTACTTACAGGAATATAAATACGGTCTTCTTCGCGTTCGCCGCCAATATCACCATATACACCAACAATTTTAAAAGGAATACCAGATAGGTCTAAAAACTCCCCTACAGGGCTTTCTAGTTCTGAAAATACTTCGCGATTAATCTTATTACTTATGATTGCCACTTTAGCCTTAGAAGCTACATCTTGTTGATTTAGAAAACGACCCAAGGTCATAAACTCATTTTCAATGAATTGAAATTGATTGGAAACTCCCTGAACGTTATAAGCTAAAGATTCACTACCGTAGTTTACGAATACATCTCTAACAAATAATCTTGGAGATTTATTCTCTATTTGGTCTTCGAATAAGGTAGCTGCCATGTCGTAATTCTCATTACGAAATTGAATAGGTCTACCAGGGTTCATACCCTTATATTCTATTGTAGTAACACCTGGCCACACCCAAACACTTGTAGCTGCATCTTGTTCAAACTCTTTGGCGATACCATTTTGCATGCCTTGACCAAAACCCAATAAAATAACTAGAATAAAAATACCTGAAGCAACGGAAAGTCCGGTAAGAAATGTTCGTAATTTATTCTTACGAATAGTATCGAAAATTTCTTGCCAACGTTCTAAGTCGAACATATGATTGATTGATTAGTTTGATTGATTGATGAATGCGATACAAGTATCACACAATCATAAGACTAACCAAATGCCAGATTGTTACACTATTTGATAAAAAAATATAAAAAACCTAAGCCCTCATCTTTTTGTAGATAAAATAGAAGAGACCTGCAACCAATACATATGGTACTGCCATTAGGTAAACGATACCATTATTAATGCCTTCTGCGGCTTTACCAGAAGATTCACTTTCCAAAACCGCTCGACACATTGCGCATTGCGCTTCAGCATCTAAAGGAATCAATAGAAACAAAACTACTACCAATAAGAAAACATGTTTAGTATGCATAGTACGGAGATATCATTAAATACACTATAACACCGGTAACGGCAACATATAACCATACAGGAAAAGTATATTTTGCCAAAGCCCTGTGATCTTCAAATTTCTTTAAATATGCCATAGCATATGTTCTAAGCACTAAAGGAATTAATGCAATAGACAATACGATATGAGTAATTAAAATAAAATAGTAAACATATCTAATTGCACCCTCACCACCATAACTCGTAGAATCTGATGTCATGTGATAGGCTATATACATGATTAGAAATAATAATGACAATGCTATGTTCGTAGTCATTACATTTTGATGTAACTTTTGATTGCCATTTTTAATAGCCCAAACAGCTACCAACAATAGTACTGCCGTAATTCCATTTATTGTGGCATAAATCGGCGGTAAAAATGAAAGAGGGGCTACATTAGGCAATTTAACCCCAAAGAGGATTGCTACCACTATTGGTATAATAATAGAAACAACCGCAATTAATCTATTAAACTTTTTCTCGTCTTTTACACTCCCTTGCATACTAATATCTTATTCGTCTAACAATTTCTGAATATCAATTTTCAGAATCCCTATTTCTTCTGTTTCACCGTGATTATTGACGCCATCCTTTTCTAAAATTTGTCCTCTATAATATACAATAGGATTACCAAACTCATCTTTTCTTGAACGTAAATAACCATCTTTATCTACTAGTGCGAACAAACCTGAATGTTCAAAGCCACCAGGAACATCTGGCATTTCTGCTGCAAAAATATTAAAACCTGCATTTGCCAATTCATATACACCTGCATGATCACCTGTCATTAAATTCCAGTTTCCATCTTTAATCTGATATTTCTCTTTATAACTTCTTAGTACTTGGGGAGTATCAAAATCTGGAGTAATACTAAATGATGCTATGGCAAAATCATCAACATCTTTAAAATGCTTTTGTACGCCAACAAGGTTCGTTGTCATTACCGGACAGATACTTGGGCATCTGGTAAAAAAGAAATCTACCACATACACCTTTCCTAAATAATCTTTATCAGATACAACGACACTATCTTGATTTATAAATTCAAAAGCCGGTACTTTTCTTCGCTTGCCATCTAATAAAATATACCCAAGTTTAGCATCAACTTTTTCACCAGAAACATTTAAACGATCATTTTCAACGACTGATCCAGAAGACAATCTTTCTACTATTCTTGGTACTACAATAATGCCAAAAATTAGAACAATTAAAGAAACCCAAACGTATGTATATTTTTTATTCATTATTTAGATTGATCAGCATTATTCTTTTTTAAAGCAAGCCTATATTCTGCCAATACAATTTTTGTATCATCTATCATTTTATTATTCAAATCAGAAATAGAATTAGAATTGAAACCATATTTAGTACCATCATCTTCATCATCTGACCTACCTCTAAGTGTTCGATCTTTATCTATTATAAAAACATAGGGAGTGCTGTTATCGTCATCTAAAACCAGATCAGTTTTTAAACTATTAAAAAGATTCTTAATTTGAGTATCGTTAGCATATACGAAATTCCATTTATCGTTATCTGCTAGTGTAGCCAGTTCTGCTTTAAGTGCCTCAACTTCACCTTCGGTATCATTAGCAACAACC
>JANQUX010000416.1:3059-3330 GCA_030730545.1 Maribacter sp.
AATTGGAAGTCTTTAAACTCGTAGAAGCGTTTATATATCTTTTGATTTAAATTAAACGCATTTCCTTTTCTACCTTCCACATCAAACCCTAAAAAGCCTAATACGGTAATATTGCCTTTGAACTTGGTTTGATTAGAAAAATCTAATTCTTGAACATTTTTAGTTAGTTCAGACAGCTTACCAAAATTTGTAACCCCAGAAGCAAAGAATAAATATGCCACAATAGGTAGCACAAATAAAACAACAAGTACGAAGGTCTTTTTCATAAATC
>JANQUX010000417.1 GCA_030730545.1 Maribacter sp.
AGTGTGCCTAACCTTGATGGAATGGAGGTTAAAGAAACTATTACCGATATTTCTTTCTTATCCTCGGTTATCATACTTTTAGATGAAAGGGCTAAAAGTTTAACCGAATTGTAAATTGATACAGGAATTTCTTTTAACTTCATTTTACAATGCTGTAATTTGTCCCTTTATTCAGAGACCTTCTTTTCTAGCTCAAAGATAGATAAGAGTTTTATATTTTTGCAGTAATTTGAAACGTAGCATGGAGATTCCTAAAATAAGTATCATCGTTAGTACATATAATGCCGAAGAGTGGCTGAAGAAGGTACTATGGGGCTTTGAGCAACAGATTTTCAAAGATTTTGAAGTTGTTATTGCTGATGATGGATCGAAGGCACCTACTAAAGAGCTATTGGCAGAGATGGCTGAAAGGGTGCATTACCCAATTGTGCATGTTTGGCAAGAAGACGATGGCTTTCAAAAATCTAGAATATTAAATAAAGCGGTAACTGCCTGTTCTGCTGATTATATTATCATGACCGATGGTGATTGTATACCTCGTGAAGATTTTGTTCAGGTGCACTATATTAATAAAGAACCTGGTTACTTTATCTCTGGCGGATATTACATGTTACCCATGAATATTTCTAAATTGATCACCTTAGATGATATTGAAAATCAACGTTGTTTCAATATACAATGGTTGAAAGAAAAAGGAATTCCGCAAACTTTTAAAAACAATAAGCTTACTGCTCAAGGTTTTATTTCTAAGATATTAAATTGGGTTACGCCTACCAATGCTAGTTGGAACGGACATAATTCTTCTGGTTGGAAAAAAGATATAGAAAATGTTAACGGATTTGATGAACGCATGCAATATGGCGGTCAAGATAGAGAGCTCGGCGAGCGTTTATTCAATTTCGGGTTAAAGTCTAAGCAATTGCGATATAGTGCTGTATGTGTACATTTAGACCATAAAAGAGGGTATAAGACACCAGAATCTATTGCTAAAAATGTTGGTATAAGAAATGCGACTAAAAAAGAAAAAAGCGTGTGGACGTTCTATGGCATTACTAAGTAATACGCAAGCTCATTTTTTTGTTCTAATTTTTTAAGCTCCTTGTAACGTTCTAAAACGCCCAATGAGTTTAAATAACAGATGGTAAAACCTTTTTTGCCGTCAAGTATACCAAGACGTAATATGTAATGGTTGAAAAATTTCCAACTGGTTTTTAACACCATCATTACATAAGTAAATTTCTTTTCTCTGTAAAAAGATTCAACAGCCTTTAATTGACCGTATTTCAACATCTTACCTTTGTAATCTTCGTAATTCTTGTAACAGTAATGGGTCAGTTTTTCATTTAAGATACAAGAAGTAACATCAACGTCTAATGTTTCATGAACAATTTTACAGTCAGAAAATACAGCTTTACTTTTTCTAAAAAGTCTGTAGTTTTTATCGGTTTGCCATCCGCTGAAATTCAATTTTTCATTCTTGAACATGAACTGGCGATAGAACCAAAATGCCGCAATATCAGTATCGCTAGCAACTGTTTCTGAAATTTCATTTTGTAAAGCATCAGAAACAATTTCATCAGCATCTAAAAATAAAACCCAGTCATTTGTGGCTTGTTTTAAGGCAAATGATTTTTGAGCGGTAAAATTCTCAAACGGATTTTGAATGACTTTTACTTTCGGGTTATCCTTTAAATATTCATAGGTTCCGTCGGTACTAAAAGAATCAACTACAATAATCTCATCGGCAAAAGAAACAGACTCAATACACTTTTCAATGTACCCAATTTCGTTATACGTAATTACTAATGCGGTAAGTTGCTCTTTTTTGGTAATCATACTTTCCAATTTGATTGGTTTGCTCTAATCGGAGCGAACAAAGTTATAACAAAAAAAGAATTAAAAAATTGTGTTAAGCAGTAAAATTCTTACACAATTGAAATCCAACGTTATAGCTTGGTTCAGTTTATAAGAGGGTATATTTTAGAATGGTTGCGTTCAATTATCAAAAAGTTTTTTAGTTTTTGCTAACGCTGCTCCAATAACCTGATGCATATCGTAATACTTGTATTCTGCTAGCCTACCGCCAAATATCACTAAGTCTTTGGCAGCCTTGTTCTTATACTGTAAATACCTATTGTTGTTCTTGTCGTCATTAATAGGATAATATGGTTCTAAATCTGTTGAAGCTTCTAATGGGTATTCTTTTGTAATAACGGTTTTCTTCTGTTGCCCGAACTCAAAATGCTTGTGCTCTAAAATTCTTGTATAGGGTATTTCTGCTTCGGTATAATTAATTACCGCATTACCTTGGTAATTTTCCATGTCTAAAATTTCATGATCGAAACGCAAGCCACGATACTCTAATTTGCCAAATTCGTAGTTATAGTATTCGTCTATTTTTCCAGTGAAAACAGTTTTATGAGCCATGTTGTCAAGCGCTATTTTATCTTTAAAATAGTTGACACCAAGTTGTACATCGATACCTTCTAAAAGTCCGCCACTTAATTCATTATAGCCTCCTACTGGTATTCCTTGGTAACTATCATTAAAGTAATTGTTGTCGAAAGTATAGCGTAAGGGTAATCGTTTAATTATAAATGCAGGTAATTCTGTGGCTTTTCTTCCCCACTGCTTTTCAGTATATCCTTTTATCAGCTTATAATAAATATCTTCCCCAACAAGTGAAAGTGCTTGCTCTTCTAAATTTTGTGGTTGTATTTTTTGATATTTCTTACTTTGTTCTTCAATGATGGATTTTGCCTCTGCCGGGGTTTTTACTCCCCATAATTGATAGAAAGTATTCATATTAAAAGGTAAATTGTATAATGAACCTTTGTAATTGGCAACCGGTGAATTCGTATACCTATTGAAAGGGACAAAGTCATTTACATAGTCCCAAATTTTCTTATCATTGGTATGAAAAATATGCGCACCGTAGGCATGCACATTAATATCTTCTATTTTTTTGCAAAAAGTATTTCCACCAATATGTTCTCTTTTGTCTACTACCAAACAGGTTTTTCCTCTTTTTTTAGCCTCATGGGCAAAAACTGCTCCGTATAATCCGGCGCCTACAATAAGAAAATCATACTTTTTAGTTGACATCATCATTTAATATTAAAAGCGCAAAGATACTGTTTGAGAAGGGATTTAGTTAACACGAAAAGGCCTACTATAATTGAAATTTCATATTTCATATGTAGTTTTATATTATTAAAATTGCAATACTTAAACCATAACTAATAATTGGATGAATTCTGATAATCTCTATTTTATTTCTAGGAATTATAAATTTTCAAAAAACGCAGCTTCCAAACCAAAGATGGA
>JANQUX010000418.1 GCA_030730545.1 Maribacter sp.
ATTTTGTATTATTAAATGAGCTTCCGAAAATTGGCGAGCTTACTAAGTTTAAATTAGAATCGTACGAGAACGAAGAATTTTCAATTTCTGATTCTTGCATATATTTAAAGTGCAAAGTGGGATATGGTAAAGCAAAATTGAATAATAATTTGATAGAGCGAAAGTTGAAGGTACTGGCAACTACTAGAAATTATAGAACAATGCACAAATTATTAGAGTTGAGTTATTAGATTAATTCAATTCCCAAATTTTATAATTCAAAGCTGTAGCGAAACAAACCCAAAGTAGGTACGGAATTAGCAATATCGCTGCAAATTTACTAACGACATTGAACCATTTAATAGTAAGAGATAATACTACTAGAAGTGCCATAATTACGAGCAGCCCATAAAATGGTTGTTTTAGTCCGAAGAATACAATACTCCACAATCCGTTTAAAAGTAGTTGAAAACCAAAATGATATAATCCGGTTTTTACCCATTTATGATGAAAACCTTTTGCCCATACCCAGCCGGCAGAGATACCCATCATAATATAAAGAGCACTCCATACGGGAGCAAATATCCAATTTGGCGGGTTAAAACTTGGCTTGTTCAATGTTAAATACCATCCGGTTACAGAGCTTTGCGTAACAACGCTACTCAAAAAGCCAATGGTAGAGCATATGATAATACCAATAAGAATATACGTAAGCTTTCTTTTCAACTGGTTGGTGTTTAGGTCTAAAATAAGGATTTATTTTAATTGATAGCCCTAAAAACTATATTTGCACAAATTGAAAATTCAATGTCAGAAAAAGATTTTATTCCAGCATCATATATTACATTGAAAGAAGAAGGCACTGTATCGTATTCTTCGCCCAGTAATATTGCTTTGGTAAAGTATTGGGGTAAGAGAGCGAATCAGATTCCCGCCAACCCATCAATCAGTTTTACCTTGGCTGCATGTGTTACTAAAACTAGTGTGCAGTATAAAAAGAAGGGTCAAAAAAGTAATGAATTTTCGTTCGACCTATTGTTTGAAGGCGAAGCAAAAGAAGAATTTAAACCGAAAATAAATACATTTTTAAAAAGAATAGAAGTCTATCTACCATTTTTAAAAGAGTACCACTTTATTATAAATACATCAAATTCTTTTCCGCATAGTAGTGGTATAGCATCATCAGCAAGCGGTATGTCTGCTTTGGCATTATGTTTTATGGAGATGGAAAGGTCATTCTCATCATCAATTTCTGAAGAAGATTTCAATAGAAAAGTTTCTTTCTTATCTCGTTTAGGTTCAGGTAGTGCGTGTCGTAGTATTGAAGGGCCTTTGGTACAATGGGGAGAAACAGCCTCAATCGAGGGAAGCTCAAATTTATTCGGTATAAAATATCCATATGCAGTACATGAGGTATTCAATAATTTTCATGATACTATTTTGTTGGTTGACAAAGGAGAGAAACAGGTAAGCAGTACGGTAGGTCATGAGTTAATGCATGGGCACCCGTTTGCGGCTCAACGATTTGATCAGGCGCATGCCAATTTAGAAAAACTGAAATCGGTTTTAGCAGATGGTAATTTAGACAGTTTCATAAATATTGTAGAAAGCGAAGCGCTTACATTGCATGCAATGATGATGACGAGTAATCCGTATTTTATATTAATGAAGCCAAATACCCTTTCTATAATCAATGCAATTTGGAAATTTAGGCAAGAATCCAATACACATGTTTGCTTTACTTTAGATGCAGGTGCCAATGTACATGTATTATATCCGGAAAATGAAAAGGATATCGTTTTTCCATTTATAAAAGAGAAGTTAGTACCTTTTTGTCAAAATGGACAGTATATTTGTGATAGAATTGGTCTGGGTGCTAAGAAGTTGTAGATGATTTATGTACGTTTTTTTTATTAAAAGCGTTTGTAAAGAGAACATTCATCTATTTTTGTTTAACCATTTATGGTATAACGTTCAACTTTGTGTGAATCTTTGATTATATTTATATAAGTTTCAATATTTGTTTAGTTTTTAAAAATGAAAGGACCTCTTTTTTATTCAAAAATTCTTCTCTTCGGGGAGTACGGTATCATAAAAGATTCTAAAGGATTATCTATACCTTATAATTTTTATAAAGGTGCTTTGAAATCTGATTCCAACTCATCAGTTGAGGCGACAAAGTCAAATAAAAGTTTAGAAGCCTTTACTGATTATTTAGAAAATTTGACCATTAAGCATCCGAAGTTGGTTTCTTTCGATTTAGAGCTTTTAAAAACAGATGTTGCAGAAGGTATGTATTTTGATAGTTCTATACCTCAAGGTTATGGTGTGGGTAGTAGTGGTGCTTTAGTAGCAGCCATCTACGATAAATATGCACAAGATAAAATAACTGTTCTAGAGAATTTAACAAGAGAAAAATTATTGAAGCTTAAAACGATATTCGGTAAAATGGAATCGTTTTTTCACGGTAAGTCATCGGGGCTAGATCCTTTAAATAGCTATTTAAGTCTGCCCATACTTATAAATTCTAAAGATAATATTGAGTCTACGAGTATACCTTCTCAAAATGCAGATGGTAAAGGGGCCGTGTTTTTATTGGATAGTGGTATTATTGGTGAAACTGCACCAATGGTTCAGATTTTTATGGAACAGATGAAAAATGATGGTTTCCGTAAAATGCTAAAAAATCAATTCATAAAGCATACAGATGCTTGCGTAGAAGATTTTGTAAACGGCAATATTCAGTCATTGTTCGGTAACTTAAAGCAATTGTCTCACGTGGTCTTAGATAACTTTAAACCTATGATTCCGGCAAAATTTCATGCCTTGTGGAAAAACGGAATCGATACCAATGATTACTACTTAAAGCTATGTGGCTCAGGTGGTGGTGGTTATATTCTTGGGTTTACAGAAGATTTTGAAAAAGCTAAATCTGCGTTAAAAGATTACAAATTAGAAGTAGTCTATAATTTTTAGGTAATTTTCATACATGCTTAATAGAAGAAATAAACTCTTACTTTTAAAAGTACTGAGTCTGTTTTCAGTGGTTAGGGGGTATAACATTTTAGTTATAGCGCTAGCCCAGTATTTGGCATCAATTTACATACTGGCACCAGAATTACCGGTAAGAGAAGTAGTATTTGATATTAAGCTTTTTGTTATTGTAATTGCATCTGCTATGGTCATTGCTGGCGGTTACATTATCAATAATTTCTACGACGCAGAAAAAGACCTTATTAATAAACCACGAAAGAGCATGTTAGATCGTTTGGTAAGCCAGCGGTTTAAGCTAACGACTTATTTTGTGTTGAATTTTTTCGCGGTAATAGCTGCAAGTTATGT
>JANQUX010000419.1 GCA_030730545.1 Maribacter sp.
CTGTCGCGAAGTGCATAATTGTAGACATCTACTCCTGTTTTTGAGAGCGGACTCGTAAAGCTTTTATCAAAGAACTTCAAGTAGTTATTATATACATCGTACTCTTGGTACAAATCTTTTACAAAGGCAATAATAGCTTGATTGTTTTCAAAACCTGAGTTCTTGTTACCAAGTATCTCTTCTTTCTCCTCTTTAATTTTATTATCACCATAAACTTTAGAAAAGGTTTCGTTTAAGAAAATTGGCAAATAGGTTTTACCTGTAATACGAGAGGTGTCTAAATCTTGAAAAACAAATTCCAGTCCTTTGAAAATCTTACTTTTAATTAACGAGCTATCAATGGTATTGAGATCGAATTCAACTTTTTCATACTTATCAAACGCATATTGATTAAACTGTCGAACACCGTTTTGCCTCTTTTTCGCCCATATTTTTCTCAATATATCTATCGCAGGGTTATTTTTTTTAGATTGTTTACCCGCAATTAAAACCACTTCGTTCAACTGCTCGGCAGCTTCAATAAGTGTAATTTTTAAATCAAAAGAAACTTTAGAATCTAACCGCAATTCATAATCTGTATACCCTATAAAAGAAATGATTACAGTTGGGTACTCATTTTCAGACTCTAGGTAAAACCTACCATCATCATTTGTAATGGTACCTTCTGTAGAATTCTTAAAAAAGACATTCGCAAAAGATACGGGTTCACCTTGTTCATCGATGACAATACCACCAACCTTGGTCTGACCTTGAGCTATGAAAAAACATAGACTTAAGAATGTAAAAAATAATACCCTCATTAAAATTAGTCGTTCAAGATATTTTTGACGCAAATAGCATACCAATAAAAAAAGCTTCTCCAGACTTGGTCGGAGAAGCTAAAGTACTTTACAAAAGTAAATCTTTTATTTGTATAAAACTCTTTTAACAGCCTCAACAACATCTTTATAATTTGGTAACCACTCTTCTAATAGAACAGGAGAATAAGGTGCCGGTGTATCTGCAGTGTTAATTTTAACAATAGGCGCATCTAAATAATCGAATGCATGTGCCTGTACATGGTAGGTGATTTCTGTTGCAACGTTACCAAATGGCCACGCTTCTTCTAAGATTACCAAACGGTTCGTCTTTTTAACAGATTTTAAAACAGCTTCGTAATCTAGTGGTTTTACAGTACGCAAATCGATAATCTCACAGCTAATACCTTCTTTTTCTAATTCATCGGCAGCTTTATCAGCTTCCTTAATAATTTTACCAAAAGAAACAATAGTAACATCTTTACCTGCTCTACGAATGTCTGCAACACCTAACGGAATAGTGTATTCACCTTCTGGCACTTCACCTTTATCACCATACATTTGCTCAGACTCCATAAATATTACAGGATCATTATCGCGTATTGCAGCTTTCAATAACCCTTTTGCATCTGCCGGGTTAGATGGAACAACTACTTTCAACCCCGGACAATTGGCGTACCAACTCTCAAAAGCTTGTGAGTGCGTTGCAGCCAATTGACCTGCAGAACCTGTAGGACCTCTAAATACTATAGGACAAGGAAATTGCCCACCTGACATTTGTCTGATCTTCGCAGCGTTATTAATAATTTGATCAATACCTACCAACGCAAAGTTGAAGGTCATGAATTCTATAATAGGTCTATTGCCCGTCATAGTAGAACCAACTCCTATACCAGCAAAACCAAGTTCGGAAATCGGAGTATCAATAACCCTTTTAGGGCCAAATTCATCCAACATACCTTTGGAAGCTTTATAAGCGCCATTGTACTCAGCTACCTCTTCACCCATCAAATAGATAGATTCATCCCTCCTCATTTCTTCGGACATGGCCTCGGCTATTGCTTGCCTAAATTGTAGTGTTTTCATGTATGGTAAATATTATTCTTTGTTATATGCTAGAAAGCAAGCAAAAATAGGAAATATAATATCAAAAAATAGAATGACATATTTAAAAAAAGTTATAAAATTTACTATGCATGCATAGTAAATTAGGATTTAAATAGCTATCTTCGTCACCATTGATATAAAGTTTTTTAAACATGAAGATATTAGTTTGCATAAGTAATGTTCCAGACACTACGTCTAAGATAAATTTCACAGATGGCGATACAAAATTCGACACTAACGGTGTACAGTTTGTAATTAATCCGAATGATGAATTTGGATTGACCAGAGCTATGTGGTTTAAAGAAAAACAAGGTGCTACAGTACATATAGCTACTGTTGGCGGCCCAACCGTTGAACCAACAATGCGTAAGGCACTTGCCATTGGCGCAGATGAAGCTTTCAGGGTAAACGCAGAACCTACCGACGGATTTTTCGTTGCACAACAACTTGCAGAAGTTGTTAAGAACGGAGGTTACGATTTGGTTATAGGCGGTAGAGAATCTATTGATTATAATGGCGGTATGGTACCAGGTATTTTAGCTTCTTTAACGAATATGAATTTCATCAATTCTTGTATAAACCTTGAAATTGACGGAAACAACGTTACCGCAATTAGAGAAATCGATGGTGGGAAAGAAAAATTAAGCAGCTCATTACCTTTAGTAGTAGGAGGACAAAAAGGTCTTGTTGAAGAAAGTGATCTTCGTATACCCAACATGCGAGGTATTATGATGGCAAGAAAGAAAACACTTTCTGTTCTTGAACCGGTTGATGGTCTTAAAGCAACTGAAGATAAAAAATTCGACAAACCTGCTGCAAAAGGTCAAGTTAAACTTGCCGATAGTGTAGATCAATTAATTGACCTACTACACAACGAAGCAAAAGTCATTTAATAACCTATTTATTAGGTAATCATTAAAAATAAAAAAGATGTCAGTTTTAGTATATACAGAATCAGAAAAAGGGAAATTTAAAAAGAATGCGTTTGAGGTTGCCTCATATGCCTCTGCAGTTGCCAAAATGATGGGTACAACTGTTACAGCAATCGCTTTCAATACTACCGAGGGCGAATCTCTTGGCGAATACGGAGTTTCTAAAGTAATGAACATTAAAGACGGCTCGTTAGAAACTTTTAACGCAGGTGCTTTTGCAGCATCTATTGCAGAAGCGGTTAAAAGTACAGATGCAAAAGTGGTGATACTTAGCTCAAGTACAGATACAAAGTATTTAGCTCCTTTATTAGCCGCCAAACTATCTGCAGGTTACGCACCAAATGTAGTTCAGGCGCCAGATAGCACTTCGCCATTTATGGTTAAAAGAACCGCTTTCAGTAACAAAGGTTTTGCACACACTCAAATAGATACAGATATTAAAATAGTAGGTGTATCTAATAATGC
>JANQUX010000420.1 GCA_030730545.1 Maribacter sp.
GTTATTGACATTATGTCGACAAGGCTTTTTCTTTATTCCTTTAATTTTAATACTCCCTAATTATCTTGGCGAATTAGGAGTATGGATTTCTTTCCCCATAGCAGATGTGCTTGCAACTATTGTTACGGGGTATTACTTGAGAAAAGAGATAAATAAAAATTTGGTATAATCTATCTAAAAACCAAACCTCAAAATACATTTTCCGTAAGTAGCTTTAGAAACACTTAAGAATACTGTTATGAATTTTATTTTATCACAATTAATTGCCGTTGCCATATTTCTATTAGCATGGAAACTTAAAGAATTGATAAACAATCAAAACACCTATGTAAGGCTACTTAAGGAAAATGTCATTAAAGTCTCAAAAACTAAATATTAGTTGGCAGGTTGAGCATGTAATAACTCCATACCTGTAGAAGACCTTGGTTTAAAACCTGTCCAGTCTTTTTCATTTGAATTTTCTTGTACATCTAAAAATTGAGCGTTGTCTTGGTTTTTAAGATAATTACCAATAAATGCTGTTACAAAGTGTTGATTTACGTTGTTAATTTTACGTTGATCCCATGATGGCTCTGCATATCTATAGTATTCATCGATATGTAAACCTGGTGCCAATGCTTCTACTGGTGCTGGGTTAGGTGCAACATTATGTCTTGCACTTTGGTATGTCAGTATATATCGATCTGCATTTACTGCACCCTCATAGATGGCTTTAATACCTTTTTCGTAACCTGAAATATCATCTTCGCTTCCAGCAATAAAGAAAGTAGGCGTTTTTAATCCTTTTAATCCCTCTGCGTCCCAAACACCACGTTCCATTCCCCATGGGGCGAAAGCTACTATTGCTTTAATTCTAGCATCAGCTAATTTTTCGTATTCTGCATTACCTGCCGTGTTTACCGAAATTGCAGTGCTGCCACCTGTCATCCCTGTAAAAAATTGACCTAAACCTGCGCTATATCCTGCTCCGCCAACATTTAAAACTCCGTAACCTCCCATAGAATATCCTATAATGGCGGTGTTGTTAGCATCTACAAGTCCTTCGATTTTATTTTTAGAACCTTTTGCGCCTAATTTTTCCATTTCATTGATTACGAAACGAATATCTTTTGGTCTGTTCAAAAGTGTACTTTGAAATGCGTTGGCATCTTTAAAAGTAGAATCTGTATGATCAATTGCCGCGACGATATATCCTTTAGAGGCTAAATTCTCTGTTAGGTAGGTCATTAAAAAACGTGACCCCACATAGCCATGAGATACTACTATCAAAGGAAATTTATTTCCTTTTAATGCTTCGGCATCTCTGTAGGCTCTTCCTTTAAAAGTAAACGGTGTTAAAGGTCTTAGCGAATCTCCTCTTGTACCCATTACTTCATCATAAACTACCGTTTTTGCATTAGCACCTACGTTTGCTGGGTACCAAACTTCTATAGTTATTGGTCTGTCATAACTTGGATCTTTACCGTCTTTAGAATTTAAAATATCAACTTGATTCGGGTTTACAAGGTTTACCGTTTGTACGCCGACTTTATATTCGCCTCTAGCACTTAGTTCTGGTGCATCGGGCATTTGGTCCCCGTATAGAAAATCTTGTGATTGAGCATTTACCGAACTAATAGCCAATCCGTTAAAAAGAATGGCAATTAAAGATGCCGAAAATAATAGTGTTCTAAATTTCATAATTGTTAGTTTGTTGGCTTAAATATAGGAATACTTTAAATATTTAATACATTCTATTGAAGATGTTGAATTGCTTTTTTCTTGATGGATGATTTTCTTACTTGTAGTACATAGATATAGCACCCGCTAATGAGGATTAAGTATAGAAATACTAAGCTTATTCTTTATTTGATAATTATGCTTCTAATGAAATGCTAATAAAATCTTAAAATCAACAATTGCCCAACAAAATGTTTAATTTTAGAGAAGACTAACATCAAACTATCAAAATGAAAAAGCACCTTACCAATGCTGGCATTCTTATGCTGGTATGTTTTCTATTTCCATTATCCTTAGTATCCCAAAAAAGGAACAAATCTCAAATTACTGCACGAACGTATCCTGAAGAATTATACTCTAGTTTAGAGTATCGTTCCATAGGTCCATATCGTGGTGGGCGTTCTGCAGCCGTAACCGGCGTACCTGGCGAGCCTAATCTATTTTATTTCGGCGCAGCTGGTGGTGGAGTATGGAAAACCTTAGATGGGGGCCGTACTTGGGATAATATATCCGATGGATATTTTGGAGGTAGTATTGGTGCCGTTGAGGTTGCCAAAAGCGACCCGAATGTTATCTATGTAGGTGGGGGAGAAAAAACCCTAAGAGGTAATGTCTCGTCTGGTTACGGAGTTTGGAAAACCGAAGATGGTGGTAAAACATGGACTTCTGCTGGTTTAGAAAAGAGTAGACATGTACCAAGACTTCGTGTACATCCTACAGATTATAATACTGTTTACGCTGCCGTACTTGGCGATATTTATAAGCCTACTAAAGACCGTGGTATTTATAAAAGTACAGATGGTGGCAAGAATTGGAAACAGGTGCTGTTTGTAAATGAACAAGCGGGTGCAGTTGATTTAACTTTCGATCCTAACAATCCTAGAATTTTATATGCATCTACCTGGCATGCGCAACGTACACCTTACAGCTTAATTAGTGGTGGTGATGGTTCTGCATTATGGAAGAGTATGGACAGCGGTGAAACCTGGACAGAGATTTCAAAAAACGAAGGTTTTCCAAAAGATACTTTGGGTATTATCGGCGTAGCTGTTTCGCCTAAAAATTCTGAAAAGGTTTGGGCTATAGTTGAAAATAAAGAAAAGGGAGGTTTATACCGTTCAGAAGATGGTGGTAAAACTTGGTCTGTTATTAATGAAGAACGTAAAATTAGACAACGTGCTTGGTATTACACTAGAGTATATGCCGATACTCAAGATGAAGATATAGTTTATGTGCTGAATGTAAATTACCATAAGTCTACCGATGGCGGAAAATCTTTCAATACTTTTAATGCCCCACATGGGGATCATCACGATTTATGGATATCTCCAGAAGATTCGCAACGTATGATTATTGGCGATGATGGTGGCGCACAAATTTCTTATGATGGAGGAGAAACTTGGAGTACGTATTACAACCAACCTACGGCACAATTCTACCGTGTAACTACAGATAACTCTTTCCCATACAGAATATATGTTGCACAACAAGACAATTCTACTTTACGTATAGATCATAGAAGTGATGAAAATTCTATTGGTGATGGCAATTGGGA
>JANQUX010000421.1 GCA_030730545.1 Maribacter sp.
GCTAATAATCCACAAGAATACCCGGCATGGTTTAAAATTATCTTTGAGAAGTTTTACGAACATTTATTTAAAATGCCAGCGAAATAATGAAAGTAAAAGTAAGTAGAAAAGCACATTTTAATGCTGCCCATCGTTTATATAGAAAAGATTGGGATGACAGTAAAAACATAGAAATTTTCGGAAAATGTAACAACCCAAATTTCCACGGACACAATTATGAGCTAGTTGTAAGCGTTACAGGAGAGATAGATCCCGAAACCGGATTTGTTATGGATATGAAGGTGTTAAAAGATCTGATCAAAGTAGAGATTGAAGACTATTTAGACCATAAAAATTTAAATATTGAGGTAGAAGAGTTTAAAACTTTAAACCCTACAGCCGAAAATATTTCAGTAATAATTTGGCAGAAGTTAAGACCACATATTCAAAAATCACACGATTTAGAAGTGGTGCTTTATGAAACGCCTAGAAATTTTGTAACGTTCTCTGGGTAATTCAAACATCAAAATGTAAGAAAAATCTTTAATAATCGTTATAAACCTGAATTAATTGACCAACAAAATAAGATATACAATGATACATCCTCTGAAATTTAGACCAATTTTAAAAGAAAGACTTTGGGGCGGTACCAAGCTTAAAGAAGTTTTTGGTAAACCTATAGAAAGTGATATTACTGGCGAAAGTTGGGAGTTGTCTACGGTTAAAGGTGATATTTCTGTTGTTGCCAATGGCAGTTTAGCAGGCAAGTCACTTCAAGATCTTATAGATACGAATGCAGAAGAGCTTTTAGGTAAAAGTGTTGTAGAGCGCTTCGGAAAAGAATTTCCTATACTTATAAAGTTTATCGATGCCAAACAAGATTTGTCCATTCAATTACACCCAAATGATGCCTTGGCAAAAGAGCGTCATGATTCTTTTGGAAAGACTGAGATGTGGTATATAATGGATGCAGATCCTAAAGCAGAACTAATTGTTGGCTTTAACAAAGATGTTACCAAAGAAGAATATGCTGAAAGTATTGCTAATGATACCTTGCTTGATCTTCTTAATTATGAGGAAGTTAAAGAAGGAGATACTTTTTTTATAAATACAGGTAAAATTCATGCTATTGGGGCAGGGGTAATGTTGGCAGAAATACAACAAACATCTGATGTTACGTATCGCGTTTTCGATTTTAATAGAAAAGATAAAGATGGTAATCTTCGTGAGTTACATACAGAACTAGCACTAGATGCTGTCGATTATGAAAAGAAAGACGATTTTAAAGTCGCTTACGGTCATAAGAAGAATGAGGTAAATACCATGGTAGATTGTCCTTATTTTAAAACCAACTTCATTGAGCTTACCGAGAATTTAGATTTAGATACTGCACAAAGAGATTCATTTACCATATTTATGTGTGTTGGTGGTGAAGCGAAGATTAGTACCGCTGAAGGTGAAGTTTCCATTAAAAGTGGTGAAACAGCGCTTTTACCAGCATCTACGCAAAAAATAAAATTACAGTCTACAGGGGCTAAACTATTAGAAGTTACTATTTAAGGACTAATTAACCATATGGAAGTTCAAAAATTGTACTTTTGCAAAAAATATAATTAGAGATGGCAAGTATTAAAAATTTAAAGAAAGATATTAATAATGTTCTTGGTGACATTATAGAAGGTGTTTATATAGTTGAAGCTGCTAATGGTACCACGCATTCAAAAGAAGGCACTGCTATTATAGATGAAGCAATTTCATCTTTTGATGAATTAGTTGCTAAAGTCAACAAAAACGATGTTGAGAACAAGAAAGCACATTTTAAAGATGTAAGAAAAGATTTGGAAACAAAAGCAACTAAATTGGTTGAAGACCTTAATAACTTAGTGTAGTTTACCTTTTCCTTAAAATAAAAAAGCATCCTAAAATATTAGGATGCTTTTTTATTATAATAAATTAGTTTGATCTATTTAATTCTTTTTCAAAAGTGTAGCCAATTCTTTACCATATTTCGATTCAGCAACCTCTGGTGAAAGTACACTGTATATAGAATCTAAGTATTTGTTGTTGGCATCAGGTATTTCTTTTAAAGCAATGTAAGGCGCTATAAACGACGATTTGTTGTTCAGGGCGAAGTTAATGGCGAACGCATATCCTCTTTGCGTATTTCTATTGCTAATGTTCTCTAATGAATCGATGCTTATTTGACTAAGTTCATTCTCTGGCTGGGCGGCCTTCATCATTATCTCAATGTTTCTTTTGTTAATAGCAGACATGGTTTGTCTGTATTCTTCTAACTTTTCTTGAGTTTCAGAACCTGTTATTTTTGCAGTGGTGTCGAAAGTATTCCAATCTGTATTGATAGTAATGATACCTGGTTCAGCAAAGAAAGTTATACGGTCGTTAATAGTATTATTATCTTTTTTATCAAGATAAAGATAGAATACCTCAGGACTCATTAATTCCGTTTTAAAAGAAAAATTTCCATCCCCGTTAATAGCAACGGAATCAACAGTAATTAAAACGGAGTCTGGTACATGCTGTAAATAAAGTGTTCCTTTCTTAAGACCTTTAATTTTACCGTTCACAGTCATGGTATCCTCTGGGTTATCGCCACATGAACCTAATGCTAGTAATGCAGTAACAACAAATAATAATTTCTTCATTCTATTTATTTAGGGCGCAAATATCTATAAAATTTAATAATAAAGAACGCCAACCTTAATTTTGTTATTAAATATGAATCGTTATAACGAAGATGCAACCTCCATTAAATAGGCACAGAGCAATGCACCACCGGTACCCACTACATAACCTAAAACAGCCAAAAGCACACCTACAGAAGTTAATGATGGGTGAAACTCAGCAGCGACCACAGGTGCGGAAGCGGCACCGCCAACATTTGCTTGACTACCTACCGCTAAAAAGAAATAGGGAGCTCTAATGAGCTTAGCAACCAAAATCATTAATCCGGCATGTATGGCAATCCAAATAAAACCTACAGCTATCAATCCCGGGTTTTCAAGTACTTTGTTTAAATCCATTTTCATACCAATAGTTGCTACTAGAATATAAATGAACATTCCGCCAATTTTACTGGCACCTGCACCTTCATAATTTTTTGCTTTGGTGAAAGATAAGGCTATACCTAGGGTTGTGGCAATAACCACCATCCAAAAGAAAGCAGATCCTAAGAACGAAAGAAAACTTTTTTTATCGCTAATAGCATCAAAATTACTTTCCAAATAAGTACTGATATGG
>JANQUX010000422.1 GCA_030730545.1 Maribacter sp.
CAATCTAACGGGTCGATTGGTATTGCCTGACGGCACAGAATCTCAATTCACGGCTACCAAATCAAAATCGTTTACAGAAAAGGAAGCTGAAAAAGATGCAAAAGAAGACGTGATTAAAGTAATGCCAGTAACCTTCCCTAATGTAGGATATGGATTCGCATCTAAACCAAAGGCAACAAATACATTATTTAAAAATGCTACGGTTTGGACGAGCGAAGAAGCTGGTATTTTAGAAAATACTGATGTATTAGTTAAAAACGGAAAAATAGTCAAAATAGGAAAAGATTTAAGTGCTAGTGGCGCAACCGTAGTCGACGCAACCGGAAAGCACTTAACAGCTGGTATCATTGACGAACATAGCCATATCGCAGCTTTGGCGGTAAACGAAGCCGGACAAAATAGTACTGCTGAAGTAAAAATGGAAGATGTCGTAGACCCAGAACACATGGGCATTTACCACTCACTTTCCGGTGGGGTAACTTCTTTACAGTTATTGCACGGATCTGCAAACCCAATTGGTGGTCGATCTGCCATATTGAAATTAAAATGGGGTGAAGAAGCAGACGGATTAATTTATGACAACTCACCAAAGTTTATCAAATTCGCCCTTGGTGAAAATGTAAAACAAAGTAACTGGGGCAGCTTCTCTCGTTTTCCGCAAACACGTATGGGTGTTGAACAGATGTACATGAACTACTTTCAACGAGCTAAAGAATATGACTCCAAAAAGAAAAATGGAGAGCCATATAGATATGATGAAGAAATGGAAGTATTGGCAGAAATCATAAACGGAGAGCGTTTTATTTCTTGTCACTCTTATGTACAAAGCGAAATCAATATGATGATGAAAGTAGCCGAACATTTCGGATTCAGAATTAATACATTCACACATATTTTAGAAGGTTACAAAGTTGCCGATAAAATGGCGGAACACGGTGTTGGCGCTGGTACATTCAGTGACTGGTGGGCATACAAGTTTGAAGTAAACGATGCCATACCTTACAATGCTGCAATAATGCAACAGCAAGGCGTTGTTACAGCAATTAATAGTGATGACCGCGAAATGATCAGAAGATTAAACCAAGAAGCCGCTAAAACTATTAAGTATGGTGGCATGACAGAATTGGAAGCTTGGAAGATGGTAACTATCAACCCTGCAAAACTTTTGCATTTAGATAACCGGGTAGGTAGTATTAAAGAAGGCAAAGATGCCGATTTGGTATTATGGTCTGGCAGTCCACTTTCAGTATACTCTAAAGCAGAAAAAACAATGATCGATGGTGTTACCTATTTCGATTTGGAAACCGATAAGAAAAATCGTGAAACCATTAAGAAGGAAAGAAACGAATTGGTCACGATGATGCTTAAAGAAAAAAGTGGCGGTAAAAAGACACAAGGTCCGAAACAAAGTGTGAAAAAAGATTTCACTTGCGACAGTCTATAATTCCACAAGCAATAGTTCAAAAATATAAAATAATACACATGAAAAAATTCATAACCTTAATCATAGCCCTAGGTTTGGTCATACCGACTATGGCACAACAAACGCCCGGTGCTAAACAGACCGAAGCTATTACTATTGAAGGTGCAACTGCACACTTGGGTAATGGCGAAGTAATTGAAAGTTCTTTAATTATGTTCGAAGACGGAAAAATTACTTTCGTTGGCGATTCAAAATTGAAGATTGCCAGAAAAGGAAAAGTAATCGATGCAACCGGCAAACATGTTTATCCAGGCTTTATTGCCCCTGCCAAAACATTAGGCTTAGTAGAGATAGACGCTGTTAGAGCATCGAATGATGAAGATGAAATAGGTGATTTTATTCCGCATGTAAGAAGTTTGATCGCTTATAACGCGGAATCTAAAGTAGTAGAGAGTATGCGCCCTAACGGAGTTTTAATCGCTCAAATCGCCCCGACTGGTGGCCGTATTTCAGGTACATCAAGTATTGTACAATTTGATGCTTGGAACTGGGAAGATGCTGCTATTAAGGTAGATGATGGCATTCATTTAAACTGGCCAACAACTTTTAAAGAAGGCCGCTGGTGGGCTGGTGAAGAACCAGGGTATCAACCAAATAAAGACTATGCCAAACAAATGGAGGAAGTAGTTACATTTTTCAAAAATGCTGAAGCTTATGGCAAATCTACTCCGAAAGAAGTAAATCCTGCTTATGCGGCAATGAAAGGTGTATTCGATGGTAGTCAAAAACTATACGTACATGCCGATGATGAAAAACAGATTATAGATGCTATCAACACTTTAAAATCTATTGGCGCCAAAGAAGTGGTCTTAATTGGTGGCTATCAAGCTTATAAAATCCCAGAGTTTTTAAAGAGCAACAATATTCCTGTGCTGGTTCAGTACACCCATAATCTCCCAACGTTCGATGATGATGATTACGACTTACCTTATAAGCTGCCTAAATTATTAGTAGATGCAGGATTAATGGTAGCTATTCAAAATTCAGATGCAGAAAATTTTCAGACTAGAAACTTACCTTTCTATGCTGGGCAAGTTGTACAACAGGGTCTAGATAAAGAAGTAGCTGTGCAACTTTTAACGGGTAATACAGCTAAAATATTAGGTATTGATGACCTATATGGAACTTTAGAAAATGGTAAAAGCGCAACCCTTTTTATATCTGAAGGTGATGCCTTAGATATGGCTGGCAATCAGATTACACATGTGTTTATTGATGGTAGAACAGTTTCTCTAGAAACACACCAAACCGAGCTTTGGAAACGCTACATGGGCAAGTACGAAGGAAAATAAACTTTATAAGTTGATATAACAAAGGAGGCTGTCTACAATTTTAGACAGCCTCTGCTTGTTTAAAATAAGTTAGCTTTTATTTTTTAGCAAGTATGTATCCTAAATATCCCATAGGCATATAAGCTACTATAATATCTAAGGCTGTAAACCACATTGGTCCGCCAAGCATTACAATATTTGCGGTTCCACCGATTAAGAAAAATAGACCTACTAGCAGTGCCATCGTCATTTTTCTGGTCGCTGCAATTTTTGTTGCTATAAATGCACCCACCAAAGTACCCAAAGCATGTGCCAGAAAAGGAAAAATAAAATGCTTGGCTTCAAATAAGCGTATAGAAGCCTTTAACCCTTCCATAGTTGTTATATCTGCACCTTCTGGTGGCGGAATAATAGAACCACTGATCATAATAATTCCCATATTAACGAGGCTACCAACGACAATTCCGGCTACTACCGCC
>JANQUX010000423.1 GCA_030730545.1 Maribacter sp.
CTGGCGGACCATTTGGTGCCGTAGTTGTAAAAGACGGAGAAATTATTGCCGAAGGCCATAACAAGGTAACTTCAACAAACGACCCTACTGCACATGCAGAAATGGTAGTCATTAGAGATGCCTGTAAAAAATTGAATGATTTTCAGCTTACTGATTGTATTATCTACACCTCTTGCGAACCTTGCCCTATGTGCTTTGGCGCTATTTATTGGGCTAGACCTAAAGCTGTATATTATGGTTGCGATAAAGCAGATGCAAAGGCGATTGATTTTGATGACCAATTTATTTATGATGAATTAGAAGTTGGCATGCAAGACAGACAAATTCACTTTAAACAAATGCTACAAGAAGAAGCTGTCGAAGTTTTTAATAACTGGGCTTCTAAGCATGATAAAACGAAATATTAGTCCATTTATATCCTATAGAATACCTATTTAAAAAAAAGAGAGAAAAACAAGCATTGTTTTTCTCTCTTTTTTTTGCTTCTAGTTACATGTCAACCAAAAGGTATTAACCATAAACTTTATTTCAACATTTTGAACAAAGTTCATAGCACACTATTCTAAATAAATTTCAGCTATTTCTTTTTGAAACTTTTCTCTAATAACTCTACGCTTTAATTTTAGTGTAGGCGTTAACTCTGCAGCTGAACCATTTTCATGAACTGGTAGCCATGGTGTCGAAATAAGCTTAAACTTCTTAATTTGCTCTACGTGACTAAACTCCGGATTATATTTGTCAATTATTTTTTGATACTTTTTTATTACTTTTTCATGTTGAATAATTTCCTCTAAACTGGTCCAAGAAATATCTTTTTTTCCGCAATAGTTTCTAAGTGCCTCTTCAGCAGGTACAATTAATGCCGATACGAATTTTTTCTTATCACCAATTACCATCATTTGCTCTACCAAGAACTCTTCTCGTAATCTATTTTCAATAGGCGCCGGAGCTACGTATTTACCACCAGAAGTTTTTAGCAGTTCTTTTTTTCTATCTGTAATTTTTAAATATTCACGACCTGTAGGGCCTTTTACCAATTTACCGATATCACCCGTTCGAAACCATCGTTTATTGTCTATTTCACAAAAAACCTCTGCATTAACTTCTGGCTTTTTATAGTAACCCAACATTACATTTGGTCCATGAGCTAAAATTTCACCTTCACCTTCTTGGTAATCTCCGCTTTCTGTATCGATTAATATTTGAACTCCGTCTATAATTGGTCCTGCTGTACCTAACATTACCCCATCAATTTCCATAGTATTTACGGTCAACGTTGGCGATGTTTCGGTTAGTCCGTAGCCTTCACGAATCGGGATTCCCGCTGCGCAGAAAACACGCATAATTTTTACAGGACAAGGAGCTGCCCCGGTAACAATTGCATTTATATTACCGCCCATAGCTTCTCGCCATTTGCTAAAAATTAGCTTGTCGGCAATTTTCCATTTAATTTTTTTTACGAAAGATAATTTTTGATTTGGCTCCCACTCATCAGTTAATGCCAATGCCCAGAAAAACAGTTTTTTCTTGGTTCCTTCAAGCGATAGTCCTTTATTATAAATAGCTTCATATATTTTTTCAAGCAATCTTGGTACGGTCGCAAAAGTGACTGGTTTTACAAATGCCAAATCACCTTCTGGGCCACTTAAATTATCGGTTCCTGCAAAAAATACATTTGTGCTTTTTAGAATGTAGACGAACAGAACGGCTCTTTCAAAAATATGACAAATTGGTAAAAAACTTAATACTTGATCACCTGTTTTTGCCGCCATATGGGGCTCTGTTTCCCTTACCACATGCATGATATTATTATGTGTCAGCATTACCCCTTTTGGGTTTCCTGTGGTACCCGAAGTATAAATAATAGTGGCTAAATCTTCCCCTTCTATACCTTTTTTTATTTCCGTAATTCTATCGGTATGTTTTGAATCGAAAATAGTTTTCCAAAATGTGCCTTTTGAATGTTCATCAAAAGTAAAAATATGCTTTAGGCTGTTTACCTTATTTTGGGTTTCTGTTAATTTATCAAACAAATCGCCTGTTCCACAAAACGCTGCTTTTACTTCTGACTCATTTAATATGTACTCATACTCACCTACGCTAATAGTTGGGTATAAAGGAACGCTTACCATACCTGCAAGCTGTATAGCAAAATCCATGATTACAAACTCAGGTCTGTTTTTGTACACCACAATACCGACCTTATCACCTGGCTGTAAACCTAAACTTAACAAACCCGAAGCGGCTTGCTCAGCTGCCTCAACGACCGCCTGCGAACTATACGATTGCCAATTTCCTTTTAAATCTCGACCACTTAACGATTTCTCAAGTGGATGATTTTCTAGTTGATGGTACAGAAGATCGAACAGTCTAGTCATTGTTTGTTATTTTGTTTAAGTTAATCATTTAATAATTACAAAAGGAATCTCTTGAGAAACCCATTATAAAAGGTTATTCGAACATTAGGCTCAAAAACTCAGCAACACATGCCGGTTTTTCTGAGCCTTCTATTTCTATTGTACAGTTCCATGTTACCTTTAACCCTGTGTCACCATAAGTTTCAATATTTAAAATACTTGCCACTAATCGAAGTCGGCTATCTACTAATACCGGACTAGGAAAACGGACTTTATTCAAGCCATAGTTTACACCCATTTGTGCCGATTTTACATGAATAGAGCCTTCTAACATTTTTGAAAGTAATGATACTGACATGAAACCATGAGCTACGGGTTTTTTGAAGGGCGAGTGTTTTTTTGCTTTTTCAACGTCTACATGAATCCATTGAAAATCTCCTGTAGCTTTAGCAAAATCATTGATCATTTCTTGGGTAACGGTCATCCAATCGCCATCTGGAAGTTGTTTGCCTTCTAACTTTTTAAATTCTTCAAAATTTTCGATTTCTAACTTTGCCATAATTTTATCTTGAAGTTCCGCCATCTATCGTTAAACAAATACCCGAAACAAAACGCGCTTCGTCTGATGCCAAATACAAATAACCATAGGCAATATCAATAGGTTGCGCTACTGTTTTTAAAGGGATACTAGCCTCTATTGCTGCGAAATGCTCTTTCGGAATCTTATCTACCATATTAGTCATTGTAAAACCTGGTGCAATAGCATTGGCTGTTATACCGTATTTACCAAGTTCCATAGTCCATGTTTTTGCCATCGCAATAACGCCGGCCTTAGTAGCCGCATAATTTGTTTGTCCAAAATTACCTCGTAAG
>JANQUX010000424.1 GCA_030730545.1 Maribacter sp.
CCTTTTCAGCTTGTTCAACAGAAACAACATGGCAACCATCTTTTTTTAACCTATCGACCAACTCCATCGTATCCTCAACATGTTCCCAGTCAACACTATCGGTAGCACCAAGTGCCGTTTTATGAATATCTTTATGAGGAGGTCTAGCAGTAATGCCGCACAGGTATATTTTTTCAACTAAAAAAGCATCGGCTGTTCTGAAAACAGATCCAATATTATTTAAACTTCGAATATTATCCAGAACAATAATAATGGGAGATTTACCAGCAAGCTTATAGCCTTCCACATCAATTCTATCTAACTCCTCATTTCTTAATTTTCTCATCTTTTACTCTTCAATTTCAAAAATTTGAATGGTTATAAACTTATCCTCAAATATCAACAATTATTAAAATTCAAGCGATAAAACCATACTTTCGTGAAGGTGCAAAATTAATGAGATAAAGATAAAGTGGCGGATAAAAGCAAGACAAAAAAGGTAACCCCTTTAATGAAGCAGTATAATACCATCAAGACCAAGTATCCTGATGCGTTATTACTTTTTAGAGTGGGCGATTTTTATGAAACTTTTGGTGAAGATGCAGTAAAGGCTTCACGCATATTAGGCATAATTCTAACGAATAGAAATAACGGTGGTGAGCGAACCGAACTAGCTGGTTTTCCGCATCATTCAATAAACACCTACTTACCCAAGTTGGTAAAAGCAGGTCAGCGAGTTGCCATATGCGACCAGTTAGAAGACCCCAAACAAACGAAAACAATTGTCAAAAGAGGTGTTACCGAATTGGTTACACCTGGTGTGGCAATGAATGACGATATCTTAAACTCAAAGACCAATAATTTTCTCTGTGCCGTACACTTCGGAAGAAAAAAAATAGGTATTGCGTTTGTTGATATTTCTACTGGTGAGTTTTTAACCTCAGAAGGAAATGAAGAACAGATTGATAAACTGTTGCAAAATTTTTCGCCCAACGAGATTTTAATATCCAAAGCACATAAAAAAGAATTCTTAGAGGTATTCGGCAAAAATTATCACCTGTTCTATCTAGAAGATTGGGTTTTTCAAGAAGATTATGCGCTAGAAAATCTTACATCTCACTTCAATACCAATACGTTAAAAGGTTTTGGCGTTGATCACTTAATCTGTGGTATAATTGCCTCAGGTGTAGTTTTGCACTATTTGGGCGAAACACAACACCGCCAATTACAGCATATATCTAAATTACAACGTATTGCTGAAGATGATTATATATGGATGGACAGGTTCACCATTAAAAACTTAGAACTTTATCATTCCACAAATGTAAATGCTGTAACACTTTTAGATGTTATTGATAAAACCATTTCACCCATGGGTGGGCGAATGATTAAAAGATGGCTTGCCTTACCGCTTAAAAATTTAGAGAAAATTAAAAGGAGGCAACAAATTGTTTCTTTCTTACATGATGAAGAAGTTGTCTTAGAAAAGTTTCAGCATCATATAAAGCAAATGGGCGATTTAGAGCGATTGATATCTAAAGTAGCCACAGGCAAGGTAAACCCGAAAGAAGTTGTACAGTTAAAAAACTCTTTAGAAGCTCTAATACCAATAAAACAATTAGCGACTTCTTCTAAAAACGAATCGCTAGCTTTAACAGGTGATCAAATACAATCTTGCGATTTATTACGTGCCAAGATCAAAGAGATGCTTAGCGAAGAAGCACCTGTAAATATTTTAAAAGGAAGCACTATAGCAAAAGGCTTTTCTGAAGAATTAGATGAGCTTAGAGGATTAGCCACTTCAGGAAAAAACTATTTAAATAAAATGCTTGAAAGGGAAACTGCAGCAACTGGCATTACCTCCCTTAAAATAGCCTCAAATAATGTCTTCGGTTATTATATAGAAGTTAGAAACACCCATAAAGATAAAGTACCTGAAACTTGGACACGTAAGCAAACTTTGGTTAATGCAGAACGCTATATTACCGAAGAACTTAAAGAATATGAAGCAAAAATTCTAGGAGCAGAAGACCGTATTTCAACATTAGAACAACAATTATTCTCTCAATTGGTGGTATGGATGCAAGAATACATTGCTCCTGTTCAGAATAACGCATATCTAATAGCACAATTAGACTGTTTATGTGGTTTTGCACAACTAGCAAAAGAAAATGCATATAACTGCCCTACTCTAAATGATTCTACAGATTTAGAAATAACAGACGGTAGACACCCGGTTATTGAAAAGCAGCTGCCTTTGGGCGAACAGTACATTGCCAACGATTTACAACTAGACAGATCTAATCAACAATTTATAATGATTACCGGTCCGAATATGAGTGGTAAATCTGCCTTGTTGAGACAAACGGCATTAATCGTACTTCTTGCACAAATGGGAAGTTTTGTACCCGCAGAATCGGCTAAAATTGGTGTAGTAGATAAAATATTTACCCGCGTTGGTGCTAGTGACAATATTTCAATGGGCGAATCTACTTTTATGGTAGAAATGAACGAAACGGCATCTATACTTAATAATCTCTCTGAGAGAAGTCTTGTTTTATTAGATGAAATTGGTCGTGGTACAAGTACGTATGATGGTATCTCAATTGCCTGGGCTATTTCAGAATATTTACATGAGCACCCGGCAAGAGCGAAAACGATGTTCGCCACCCATTATCACGAACTAAATGAAATGACCAATACTTTTAATCGTATTAAGAACTATAATGTCGCCATAAAAGAGCTAAAGGATACTGTTCTGTTTCTACGAAAATTGGTTCCTGGCGGTAGTGAACATAGTTTTGGTATACACGTAGCTAAAATGGCAGGTATGCCCCAACAAGTAATTCAGAAAGCTAATAAAATTTTGAAAAAGTTGGAAAATAAGCATGTTAATGAAGATATGGGAGACAAGCTTAAAAGTAGTTCTGACGAATTGCAATTGAGTTTTTTCAATTTAGATGACCCATTATTAGAAGAAATAAAGGAAGAAATCACGAATTTAGACATCGATACCCTAACTCCGGTAGAAGCATTGATGAAATTAAATGAGATTAAAAGGCTGTTAACCAAGGACAAAAAGGCAACATCATAATATTTTTAATTCTTTTGTCATTTTTTACTTTGGTTTTTACAGAATTGTTTTAAATTTGCACCCGCATCTTTTAAGAGATGCACGTTCTTAAAAAATTTGCGAAAGTAGCTCAGGGGTAGAGCATCACCTTGCCAAGGTGGAGGTCGCGGGT
>JANQUX010000425.1 GCA_030730545.1 Maribacter sp.
TATCGCATTTAAGTTTGGTCTTGATGAAATATTACTAAAATATACACCCCAAATTCATTGTCTTTCTCTATATCACCTGGTGTACAGCAGTATCAAGAAAACTTACTTGAATTGGGTATAATGGATGACCCTAATTTTGCTATGAATATTAATGCCACTATTCCAACCATTGGATTAGGATTTCTTCTAAATCTTGCTAATGTATATGTAGGAGTTTCTACACCAAATTTAATTGGTGACATGCTTGTTTCCGATGATAATGTTGAAATAAACGTTCCGTATTATGGCTATTTAGGATATCGCTTCTTTTCAAACAAATTTGAAGAATTAATGGTTAAGCCAAACTTATTATTGAAATATGAAAATGGCGCTCCATTTCAAGTAGACATGAATATCGCTGTCAGTTACAGAAACAGATTTGAACTAGGAACAGGTTTTAGAACTAATTCGTCGATTAATCTTTTAGCAGGTGTCTATCTTTTCAAAAATATTAGAGCCATATATAGTTACAATGTAGCCATGAACGATTCTCCATTGGGTAACACCCATGGCATTATTGCCACCTACCGTTTTGGTAAGGGCTTTAGTAGAAACTAAACACTCTTTAATAATTTATGAATGAACTCTAATTTATTCTTTACAGGCTCTGATATAATAAACGGATAAGGATCGTCTTCTCCCATAGAACGGCTCATACTGTTCAATGCGAACAGTAAAGGCATACCGGTATTCAATACCTTTTTAAAACTGGTTTCTTTATAAGGATCGAAACTAGCATTCATCTTTAAATTTTTCTTGGCGGTAATCTTAGGATCTGTTTTGAGTCCGAAATTATAGGCAGTTTCCAACACATCGGTAAGGTGTAAATAATGCGACCAGGTTTCGGCCCAATCTTCCCATGGGTGCGATGATGCATACTTGCTTATAAAACGTTGTTGCCAATTTGCCTGTGGACCATTATTATAATAATTGGTCAAAGCATCAGCGTACGACATAGATTCATCGCCAAATATATTTCTAAATCCAGTTAATACAGCGGGATTATCACGAACTAGTCTGTCCCAGAAATAATGCCCTACTTCATGTCTAAAATGACCGAGTAAGGTTCTATAACGCTCAGACATTTGCTGCTTTATCTGTTCTCGAACAACAGGATCTGCTTCAGAAATTAAGAGGGTAATTACACCATTTGCATGTCCTGTTTTTAGGTCTTTAGACTCTTCTGGTAAATCATCTTTCGCCAAAAAGTCAAAGCAAAGACCTTTAGAATCATCAATGGTTTTACTCACCACCGATAATCTAAAACGTAATAATTGATATACCAATCTATGCTTGGCTATTTCAATTTGCTTCCACTTGGCTAAATTATCATCATCTAGAATATCAGGTATAGTTCGATTTAAACTGCAAGCTAAGCAGAACTCATCTCCCTTTTCTATATCTACAAGCCAATTACAAACACGATGCTTTTGATTTTTACAGTATACATAAGTCTTATGTTCCAATTCTGGAAGTTTCCATTGCGTAGCATTTGCATCTAAAGAAACTATCTTATTGTAATAAGAAGAGTACCCTAATAGGTAGCCGCAATTTACACATACGTTATTCTCGAAAACAACTGTATTCTTACAATTTGTGCACTGAAATAATTTCATATCCTATAGCCTTTTAAACAGACAAGGACAGCGTTTTATTTGATCATCTTAAGGTTTATTACCTCTTGATCTGTCAAATACCTCCAGTGTCCTCTTGGTAAATCTTTTTTAGTAAGACCACCATAAACAACCCTATCTAATTTCTGAACTTTATATCCTAAAGTTTCAAATAAACGTTCTACAATTTTATTTCTAGAACTATAAATTTCAATGCCTACTTCTCTTTTAGGAGCATCGGCAATAAAACTAACATCTTGTACTCTTACTACCTTTTCATCAACTGTAACACCTTCTTGTATCTTCTTTAAATCTGCACTTCTCAATTCTTGCTCAAGCACCAAATGAAAAATCTTACGCATACCATTTATAGGACTTTTTAAGACCTTGGTCATATTGCCATCATTGGTGAACAAAAGTAAACCCGTATGGTCTTTTTCCAATTTATCTACCGGCAATAATTTTGACTTAGAAGCACTAGATATTAACCCTGATACGTGTCTTTTGCCTTTTTCATCACGAATAGTAGTTACAAAGTCTTTTGGCTTATTTAGAAGTACATATTCTTTCTTTACAGGATTTAATAATTGACCATCGAATTTTACCTCATCGGTCAATTTTACCTTATACCCCATTTCTGTAATTGGTTTGCCATTTACAGTTACATTACCTGCAGCAATATAGATATCAGCATCTCTACGAGAACATACCCCAGAGTTGGCTACATATTTATTTAGTCTAATAGCATTTGGATCTTGTGGCTTAGCTGGCGTCACATTTTTTTTAATGGGCGCATTACCACGAGCATAGCTCTTCTTTTTAAAATTACCCCCTTGCCTACCTGAAGCATTTTTATCCCTACTAGAATCATCCCTACTCATAACTGTACCAATTTTGCACAAAGGTAGCAAATTGCATTGCCGTTCAAATAGTTATATGAAACATATTACCAACAACTATAGTATTCTGTTTAAAACAAGATTAACATCTATGAGCAGAATACCAAAAACACCCATTACTATGATTAGTTTAAGAATATTATGCAGCCAAACATAGTCTTTACGGGTCTTTGCTTTGAATAACAGGAATATGAAAGACACCAATAATACCACACAAAGCATAAAATAAAAGTTCATATACCCCACATCGAACTTAAAAATGAGCAGTAATGACGGTACAAGGGTCAATAAAATTAAAAAGGATATCAATAATTTAGATATTCTTGACCCATATATAATCGGAATAGTTCTATAATTCTGAGCAAGATCACCCGATATATTCTCCAAATCTTTAATCATTTCACGAGCAAGTATTAATAGAAATAAAAATAATGCATGTACAAAAATGACAGGTTGAATGTTTTTATAGTATACAAATATTATAAAAAATGGGGTTATCGCCAGGGTTGCAGAAATGAAGTTGCCTAAAAACGGAATTTTTTTCAACTTATGAGAATAGATCCAGATACCAAAAATGTACGAAGAGAAGAAGAAAACCGCCCTAAAAGAAACATAACTTGCAGCTATTACCGCGAAAAAATTCAACACAAAATAAGTCGTTAGCT
>JANQUX010000426.1 GCA_030730545.1 Maribacter sp.
TGCTACAAAGGCTACCAATAGTTGGCTTACTGAAAGCGATATGGTTTCGGGTACTGTAAATTTAATGATCCATAGCATTCCTATATAGCACCCCCAAATGAAAAAAGTATGGAATATAAAAAGCCATTTATTTTTCATTTTAAAAATACTGAAAACACCATCGAGCAATCCTTTTACAAATGTTCTGATTTTTATGGCAAATGCGCTTTTCGACCTTTTAATTATAAAAATGAATAAAAAGAATAAGACAATACCGGCAAGGGCAAGCGAAATAAGTCCGGCAACATTAAAACCACGTTCTTGCAGAATGCCCATAATCACATCTGTCTGTAATAAAAATGAAACAGTAACTACTAAAAGTAGCATGATAACATCGATTACCCTTTCGGTGACAATGGTGCCAAAGCCTTTTTCAAAAGGTACATTCTCATAGGTAGTTAATGCTGTAGCTCTTAAAATTTCACCAGTTCTAGGAATGCCTAAATTAGCGAAATACGAGGTTAAAATTATTAAGATGTTATTGGTGAGTTTAGGCTTGTAGCCTAGCGGTTCTAAAAGATAGTTCCAACGAACGGCTCTAGAGAGATGCCCAAAGATACCGAGTAAAACAGAAAGAAATACATAGAGCGGATCGGCCTCTCTAATGTAAAAAATTATTTCTTTTCTATTTTCAGGAGTTGTTGAATTGTAAGAGTACCAAACTAAAAAAACTCCCAATGCAATTGGGAGTATGATCTTAAGATTTTTTTTTAGCGTATTCGTCAACTTTTACGTTAAAAGATTATTTGCTTCGTTAGGAAAAACTAAAGAAGGATTGAATTTTTTTGCATCCTCGATATCCATCCAAGTATAAGAAATTAAAATTAAAATATCGCCAACCGATACTTTTCTTGCAGCGGCACCATTTAATGTTATTTCTCCACTTTTTCTTGGACCAGGTATTATATAGGTCTCTAATCGTTCACCGTTGTTATTGTTAACAATCTGTACTTTTTCGCCACGAATAAAATTAGCGGCATCCATTAAATCTTCGTCAATTGTAATGCTACCAACATAATTAAGATCAGCACCGGTAACTTTTACTCGGTGTATTTTTGATTTAACTACTTCTACTTGCATATCTTAAATTAATTTAGGGCTATGTTATCGATAAGCCTTACGTCTTCAACGTAAACGGCAATAAACGCCCGGTATTTTATATTATTAATTTTATTCTTTATGGGTGTTAATGTTTCAACATCGGTAATATCAAAATATTCTAGTTGAAAATCATCTGTTTTTTTAAACTCGTTTATGACCCATTGTTTAACGCTAAGAGCATTTTCCATGCCAAATTTAATTTTGGCAGCTTTCAAGATTTCATATATAAATGCAGCTTTTTGTCGCATAGATTTACTCAACCTTTCATTTCTAGAACTCATTGCCAAGCCATGATCTTCTCTAATAATTTCGCAACCTATAATTTCGACAGGTATATGCTGTATTTTGGTCAGTTTTTGAATTATGCGTAATTGTTGAAAATCTTTTTCTCCAAAATAAGCTTTAGTTGGTTGAACAACCTTGAGTAATTGTTCAACTATAGTACCGACTCCATTAAAATGATCATCTCTAAATTCACCTTCCATGACCTTGTCAAGCCCTTCAAAATCATAAATTTTAGGCTCAATTGAATCTGGGTATATTTCAGCAACGTCGGGTGTAAATATGATAACGTCTTCTGAAATAGTGGAAATAAGTTGAATATCTGCCTCTAAGGTCTTCGGATATTTGTCTAAGTCTTCTTTATTATTGAACTGTGTAGGGTTTACAAAAATACTGATGACGACTTTCTCATTTTCATCAACGGCTTTCTGTATTAAAGAAGCATGCCCTTGATGTAGGGCTCCCATTGTAGGTACAAGACCAAGTTTATGGTCTTCACCCAGTTTGTTAAGTTCTTCTGTAAGCTTGTTTTTAGACTTTATTACCAGCATTGAAAAGTGCATTAGCGAGCAAACTTACTATAATTACGGCTAATCTCTATAATTTTTGTAATTTTGCAGTTACGTTTCAGTGAAAAATAAAATATAACCTTTATGAATGGTAAAAAGATATTATTTGTATCTTCTGAATTAGTTCCTTACTTACCCGAAAACGAAGTTTCCCTAATGTCTTATGAAGCACCTAGAATGGTCAACAGCAATGGTGGTCAAATTAGGATTTTCATGCCTAGATATGGGAACATTAATGAAAGAAGGCATCAATTACATGAAGTAATTAGGCTTTCGGGTATGAACTTGGTTATTAATGATATGGATATGCCATTGATCATTAAGGTGGCATCTATCCCAAAAGAAAGAATTCAAGTTTATTTTATCGATAACGAAGAGTACTTTAAGCGTAAAGCTACTTTTACAGACAAGCAAGGAAACCTTTTTCCAGATAATGACCAACGTGCAATTTTCTTTGCAAAGGGAGTTATGGAAACGGTGAAAAAATTAAATTGGTCTCCAGATATCATTCATGTTCATGGCTGGATGGCGAGTTTATTGCCTTTGTATCTTAAAAAATACTATGCTGATGAACCACTTTTTGCGGACAGTAAAATAGTTTTATCTGTATACGGTAGAACATTTGAGGGTTCTTTAGATAAAGATATGGTTAAGAAGATTGCTTTTGATGGTATTCCAGAAGAAGCGATTGCATCTTTAGGGGATCCTACCTATAATAATTTGTTAAAGGTAGCTGTTGATTATTCTGATGCTATTATTTTAGCTTCGGAAGATATTCCTGAAGAATTAGAAAACCACATTTCCAACCAAGAAAAACCAGTGTTGCAATATGTACCTGTTCAAGAGTTTGAAGAGGCATATGCTAATTTTTATAACACCGAAGTTTTAAAATAATCTGAATGAATTTTATCGTTAAGTCCGCTATTCCCAAATTTTCGGGATTGTTATTGATATTGGGTCTTTTGGTTTCTTGTGAGCAAGATTTAACCACCATAGGTTCTGGTGTAGTTGGCAATGAGCCATTTACTACAGGCACAGAAGTCTATGATGTTTTTGCTTATAACAAAAATATTGAGGCTGTACAGACCAATAAATTACCAATTTATCAATTAGGTACTTATAGCGATCCTATTTACGGTAAAACAGAGGCTTCTGTAACTTCGCAGATTTTCTTAAGTGCTACTAATCCATCTTTTGGTAGTTTTTCTCAAGCAGTAGAAGA
>JANQUX010000427.1:0-16094 GCA_030730545.1 Maribacter sp.
AATTTTATTAGCTTTAACAAGAACATCTTTACCAAAATTAACAACATTAAAGTTAGAAATGAATAAGCTTAAAGGGTCTTTGCCTCAAGATTATTCTAAAATGACAAGTTTAGAAGAGCTGTCTATGTTCAATAATTTGTTGCAAGGTGAAATACCCAATGGTATAGGCGATATTTCAACTTTAAAGATTTTAAACCTATCGAGTAATTATTTAGAAGGTAGTTTGCCCAATTCTATTGAAAAGCTACATAAACTTGAGCGATTAGAGTTGTTCGGCAATAAATTGACAGGGGCAATAGATGTGGACCTTGGTCATTTAGTAAATTTAAAAGAATTGATTTTATCATATAATCAGTTTCAAGGCGACTTACCGAACGGTATAGCAACTTTGAGTAATCTTGAATTCGTACAATTACAGGGTAACGAGTTTAGGTCGTTAAACTCTTTACTAAGATTACAAAGTTCAAAACTTGCCGTGTTTGATAGTGATGATGAATTTTTGAATATGAAGTTTGGCACCAATGATGCGGTCAGAACACGTTTAGTAGATAACAAATACGAAGATGTAGAACGAAATTAAGTAGTAAGCTATTATAAAAAAAAGGGATGCGAAAGCATCCCTTTTTTTATGGGGTAAATTCAGCTAACATGGCATTTTTTATGATTACTTTAACCATTGCAATCTTCAGTGCCAGATATGTTTTTTTGTAGTTTCGCGATTGAATTACAGATTTCCAAAATTTTCTAGTTAAAGTCTATTTAAAATACACAGGCTCATTTAACAATTCAATAAATGTTACGTGTTATACTGATGTATTTTTTTTCGGTTTTGGAGCAATGTATTAGTTGAATGTAGTCCCTTTAAATGGAGGTCTATTAAACTGAAATAGGATCAAAGTCGTTTCACTATTGAATTTGGACGTTTCATTTAATTAGGGCAAAGTTTAAAGGACATTAAAAAGTATTTTTGATCCTGTGTTTTTCGAAATACGCTTATAAATTATAATAAAATGCGAAAAATTATTTTTACCGTTCTAGGTATTTTACTAATTGTAGTATCCTTTTTTTTAGCAGGGTATATTATTGATAGTAAAAAAACTTTTAAACCCAAATCTGAGAAAGTAGTGAAAACTGTTTTTACAGAGGTAGCAAAAAATGGTACAGTACCTATTATAGTATCTGCAAATGGTAATCTTACTGCGAAACAACGTGTAGAATTATATGCAGAAGTTCAAGGTGTATTTAAAAAAGGCAGCAAATTATTTAAAGAAGGGCAAGAGTTTCGTCAAGGCGAAACTATTATAAGCATCGATGCAAATGAGTATGCGGCGAGCGTACAATCTGCAAAGAGTAATCTTTTCAATCAGTTAACGGCTGTAATGCCCGATTTACGTTTAGACTATCCAGATATCTATTCTAAGTGGCAAAATTATCTTTCAAACTTCGATATGTCGAAAACTACTCCGCCACTTCCAGAAATGGCTACAGAGAAAGAGAAGTTTTTTATATCGGGTAGAGGTATCATAACCAGTTTTTACAATGTTAAAAATTTAGAGCAACGTTTATCTAAATACCGAATAGCTGCACCATTTTCGGGGGTATTGACTGAGACTTTGGTTACCGAAGGTACTTTGGTGCGATCAGGGCAAAAACTAGGAGAATTCATTAATACAGAAGTTTACGAACTTGAAGTTGCTATTAGCAAACGCTATACTGATTTACTTAAAGTTGGCGAGTCTGTAGAACTGACCAATCTAGATGACAATAGTAAGTATAAAGGTAAAGTGACCAGAATTAGTGGTAGTATCGATCAGTTAACACAAACTGTAAATGCTTACATAGAGGTCGATGGTAAAAATTTGCGTGAGGGTATGTACCTAGAGGCAGATTTAGATGCTAAAAAAGAGGAGAACGCTATTGAAGTAGATAGAGGATTACTTTTAGAAGGAAATAAAATTTTTGTTGTCAGAGATTCTGTATTGGATATGATAGATGTTGATCCAATTTATTTCTCAGATAAGCGTGTGGTACTAAGAAATGTGCCAGACGGTCTTACCATTGTATCTAAGCCGATAAGTGGTGCTTTTACAGGTATGGCAGTAAAAATCTACTCTGAACAACCAGAAAACATAAAAGAATAATGCGTAAACTGATAGAATATTTTATTCGGTATCATGTTGCCGTTAATGTTGTAGTTATCTCTTTTGCCTTGTTTGGTATTGTAGGGGCTAAAGCATTAAAGTCTTCTTACTTTCCGTTAACGGATTCTAAGAACATTGCAATTACGATTACTTATCCTGGTGCTTCGCCACAAGAGGTAGAAGAAGGTATTGTTCTAAAGATAGAAGATAACTTAAAAGGTCTTGAAGGTGTTGATCGTGTAACCTCTACTTCTAGAGAGAATAGTGGTACTATTAACGTAGAGATCGAAAAAGGCGAGAATATCGATTTCATGCTCTTAGAAGTAAAGAATGCAGTCGATAGAGTACCTACTTTCCCAACAGGTATGGAGCCTTTAATTGTTTCTGTTCTAGAAACTGTTCGTCAAACAATTTCTTTTGCTATCAGCGGTGAAGATATTCCTTTAGCAACATTGAAAAGTGTTGGTAGAGAGATTGAAAATGACCTAAGGGCGATGGATGGTATTTCTCAAATACAGATTTCTGGTTTCCCGAATGAAGAAATAGAAATTGCAGTAAACGAGAATGACTTGTTAACTTACGGATTATCTTTTTCAGAAGTGGCAAGTGCTGTTGGTAAAGCCAATATACTGGTAACCGGTGGTAATATAAAAACTGATGCAGAAGAGTATTTAATACGTGCCAATAACCGTTCGTATTATGGTAGCGAATTGAGCAACCTAGTTGTTCGTGCAGATCAGTCTGGTAATGTAATTCGATTAAAAGATGTTGCTGATGTTAGAGACCGTTTTGCAGAATCGCCAAACGCAACATATTTCAATGGTAATTTATCGGTAAGTACAACGATAACCAGTACCAATAATGAAGATTTAATCGCTGCGGCTGATCAAGTAAATGAATATGTGGTTGAATTTAACCAAAAGTATAATAATATTAAGTTAGATGTGGTATCTGACCAGTCTACGACATTAAATCAAAGAACACAGTTATTAACTGAAAATGCCATAATGGGTATGGTGTTGGTGTTGATTTTCTTGTCATTGTTTTTGAATACAAGATTAGCATTTTGGGTTGCTTTTGGTTTACCTGTAGCATTTTTAGGGATGTTCGTTTTCGCAGGATTCTTCGATGTTACCATTAATGTACTTTCATTGTTCGGTATGATTATCGTAATCGGAATTTTGGTAGATGATGGTATCGTTATCGCCGAAAATATCTATCAACATTACGAAAAAGGAAAATCTCCTGTTCAAGCAGCCGTAGATGGTACTATGGAGGTTCTACCGCCAATTATTTCAGCAATTATAACAACCATATTGGCATTCTCAATATTCTTGTTCTTAGATAGTAGAATTGGTGAGTTCTTTGGCGAAGTATCTGTAATTGTTATTTTGACACTGGTAGTGTCATTGGTTGAAGCCTTGGTAATACTACCAGCTCACTTGGCACATTCAAAAGCATTACAGCCAATTGATAATAAGCCGAAAAGCGGATTCGCAAATGCGTTTGCCAAACTTAGGGTTATCAATGAATTTGGAGATAGGTTAATGTTGTGGATGCGTGATAAACTGTATACGCCTGTACTGCGCTTCTCGATGAACCATAAAATATTTATGTTCTCGGTATTTGCAGCTGCTTTCATTTTAACTTTAGGTTCAGTCGGTGGTGGTATTATTAGAACCGCCTTCTTTCCCAGAATTGCTAGTGATAGGGTAGGTATCGTATTAGAGATGCCAAATGGTACCAATGAAAAAATTACAGATTCTATTATTTCATTAATAGAAGAAAAAGCCATGATTGTCAATAAAGAATTGACAGAGGAATACATGGTAGGGTCAAATAAGGATGTTTTCGAGAATATGATTCGAAGATTAGGTCCGGGTTCATCGTCGGCAGAATTGATTATTAACTTATTGCCAGGTGAAGAAAGGCCAAACGAAATTTCATCAGAAATGGTGACCAGTAGATTAGAAAAATTGGTTGGTCCGGTATTGGGTGTAGAAAGTTTGATCTATGGTTCTGGTGGTAACTTTGGTGGGTCGCCGGTTTCGGTTTCTTTACTGGGTAATAACATAGAACAGTTAAAAGCTGCAAAGGCAGAATTAAAGGGAATATTGACTAAGAATCCGAGGTTAAAAGATATTTCAGATAATGATCCAGCGGGTATTAAAGAAATTCGTCTTACATTAAAAGAGAATGCCTATTTATTGGGCTTAGATCTTCAAGCAATAATGACTCAGGTTCGCGCAGGTTTCTTCGGGGTACAGGCACAACGTTTTCAGCGCTCTCAAGATGAGATCAGGGTTTGGGTACGTTACGACAGAGATGAGCGTTCGTCGATATCTAATTTAGATGATATGCGTATTGTAACACCGACAGGTGATCGTGTTCCTTTAAGTGAAATTGCAGATTATACCATTGTACGTGGCGATGTAGCGATCAACCGTTTAGAGGGTAGGCGTGAAATTCAAATTTCTGCCGATATGAAAGATGTTAAGGATAGTCCGACAGAAATCATGACCGAAATTCAGAACGTACACATGCCAGAGATACAGTCTAAATATCCGACGGTAAGTGCATCATATGAAGGTCAGAATAGGGAGCTGGAGAAACTTACAGGCTCATTAAAGTTGGTCGGTTTTACGGTTATACTTTTAATCTACATTACTATAGCATTTACTTTTAGAAGTTTCAGTCAGCCATTAATGCTATTATTATTAGTGCCATTTAGCTTTACAGCGGTAGCATGGGGCCACTGGATCCACGATTTCCCAATAAACGTACTTTCTATTTTAGGTATCATCGCACTGATCGGTATTATGGTAAACGATGGTTTGGTACTCATTGGAAAGTTCAACTCGAATTTGCGAGAAGGCATGACCTTTGATAATGCCATTTTTGAAGCAGGTAAATCAAGATTTAGAGCTATTTTCTTAACATCGATAACGACTATTGCAGGTTTAGCTCCATTAATGCTAGAGACCAGTAGACAAGCACAGTTTTTAAAGCCGATGGCAATTTCTATCGCTTACGGTATCGGTATTGCAACGGTACTTACCTTATTGATGCTGCCATTGTTTTTGTCTTTCAGTAATAACTTAAAAGCGCAGAACTTATCATTTGATTCTGGTCATAAGATTGCGAAAGAAGAAGTAGAAAGAGCGATTAAAGAAAGAAAAGAAGCGGTCCATTTAGAAGGTCACTCGCAACACGCAATTGATGATGATAGTCATCAAGGGCAAATTGAAGGTGGTTCACACCCAAATAAGAATATAGATAAGCTATAATGAGTAAAGTTAGATTCACCCATTTATTGTTATTATTTACAGTTTTTGCTGCATTCGCACAAGAAAATAAGCTTTCTAAAGAAGAAGCTATAGCACTTGCCTTAAAAAATAATTTTGGGGTAATTATTGCCAATAACAATCTAAAAATTGCAGAGAACAACAAGAACATTTTAAATTCTGGCTACTTACCTACTTTAACTGGTAATGCTGGGGGTTCATTTGATCAAAACAATCAAGAAGCCACTTTTCAAGATGGTAGTGTTAGGGCAATTGATGGTGCCGAAACTACTCGTTATAATGCTTCTTTAAATTTAAATTATACATTGTTTGATGGTTTAGGGCGTTGGTATGATTTTAAAAGACTGAAGGAAGAATATGGATTAAGTGAACTTGAAACTAGAGAAACTATAGAAACCACAATGATTCAGTTGTATACTGTATATTTTGAAGTGGCGAGGCTTACTGAAAATATCAAAGTTTTAGAAGACACATTTTCAAATACCCAAAAGCGCTTACAACGTTCAGAATATAGTTTTGAATATGGGCAAGCAAATAAATTAGATATCTTGAATGCACAGGTAGATTTGGTCAATGATAGTATCAACCTTATGAATACAAGGCAAACTTTTAGGAATACTAAACGTGATTTAAATTTATTGTTGAATAGAGATCTTGCAACTTCTTTTGAGGTAGATACGACTATCGCTTTTGTAAACCCTTTAAGTTTAGAAGATTTTTTAGATAAAGGTATTTCGAATAATGTAAGCGTATTACAGACCGAAGCAAATATCCAAATAAATGATTATGCCTACAAATCTAGCAAGTCTGTTTTTTTGCCAACTATTGGACTTACAGGATCATATGGTTGGAACGAAGGTAATTTTCCTGCCACTAATTTCTTGGCCTCAAGTGTTTCAACAGGATTATCTGCTGGTTTGAACCTTACTTGGAACCTCTTTAATGGCGGTAGTAGTATAACACAGGTAAAGAATGCGAAAATAGTGCTCGATAATCAAGAAACTATTAAAGAGCAAATTAAGCAGGAGGTTTTTAGAGATGTGCAGAATGCGAAAGAGAACTACATGAATAGATTACAGGTTTTCAGCTTGCAAGAACAAAACGTAGTAACGAACCAAAACAATTTTGAACGTTCAAAAGAGCAATTTCAAATAGGTAGTATAACATCGATAGAATTTAGACAGGCACAGATAAACTTGTTGAATGCCCAAACCAATAAGAATTTGGCGAAGTACGATGCTAAATTGGCAGAATTACAATTACTACAGCTTACAGGGCAGTTATTGAATATAGAATTGTAAGAAATGAGTCTTGTAGTTTTCAATCTCGATAATCGAGCAAATTAATTAGAGAATACCATGTATAGCGATAAAACAAATAGCGAGCTTATAGAGATTCTGGATCAACATTCATTACTTACCTATGAAGCGCAGTTAAGTCTACAAGACGAGTTACAGAAACGTGCTGTTGTTGTAGATCTAAGCGGTTTAGAATCTACCATTCAAAATAAATTAGCTCAAATAAATAATTTAGATTACTTAAAGGACTTCGGGTTTCAAGCTAATACAACTGCAGACGGACTAACGATAACCAGAACCACAAAAGCTTTGCTTACCGATATACTTGCAGTTATTGTTGGTTTATTAGTGTTCTTTTTGGGTATTTACGGCTGTATAAACTTGGTATATACTTTTATAAATGGTGATGAGCTTGATGTATTTACTTTGGCATATAAATTTGCAATGGCAAGTCTGGTTTTTATAGGAATTAGCTTTTTTAGCGGATTAAAACGTCTATTCGATTTCTACGGATTCGAATTAAGTAAACACAGCGATTTAATTACTTTAAAAAAGCGTTTCGACGTAAAGCTTGAAGAAATTAAGGTGAATGCCGATGATATTCATTTAGACACAGATGAAGGCGTACTTTCTCTAAAATTGGGTCATGAAACCATTTTCACATCAAATGGGGGCAATTTAATACAGACTCTTACATTACAAGAGCTAGCAAAAGAATTGAAAGCATAAATTAATATGTTCGAGCATTATTTTCAATGTCCGTATTGCTGGGAAGAAGTGTCTATGCTTCTTGACCCATCGATTTCACAACAGACCTATGTAGAAGATTGCGAAGTGTGTTGTAACCCTATAGAAGTTACGCCGCAGTTTCAAGATAATGAGCTGATCGGTTTTGATGTTCAGAGTATAGAGCAGTAGTTACTCTGGTATTGCAATTTTACCACCAAAAGTATCATCCTTATCCACTGATTTCGGATTACCGTATACCGTAATAAATCCGCCAGCTTTTACCTTTGCCACGACCGACTCGCTCGCATATACCTCGGCACTACCGCCAGATAATACAATTACGGTACTGTTTTTCGATTTCAATCCTTTATTCAATAATTTACCACCCGTGTTTATAGTTACATCTTGATCGGTAGTAGTACCAGAAAGTTTAATTTCACTACCGCTCAAGCATTTAGCGGTAATGTCGTTGTACGCAATATTTAGGGTAATGGTACTTGCATCTTGAGCATCAATGGTTAAGGTGTTGCCTTTAACCAAATTTGTTGAGATGATTCTAGAGTTTTTATTGGCGTCGATAACGGTCAGAGCTTCGGTGTAGTATAGTTTTAGATGTAAAATAGTGTTCAAAACAGACTCTCCTGAGCACATTTTTAGACGCAATCGCCCATCATTTTCAGTGATACTTAAATCTTTCTTATCAACTGCCAAAATTTCAATTTTGTTCTCATCACCTTTAACCAGAGTAACACTGATTCTATCGTACACTCTAAGTTCAGAAAATTTAGCTAACGGAATAGTCGCGTTGTCTTGAGCAAAATTGCTCAAAGTAGAACAGAAAATTAAAACAAATAGAAGAATAGATTTCATGTAGTGTTGGCTATTAGGTAAAACAAAGTTAAGGTACAAATGGGTATGTACCACAAAAGTGCAGTTGTGGTTTTTACTTGTGTTATATTATTCAACGTTGAAAATAGATAGGTGCAAGCAAAACGAAATGTCAGTTCGAGTGTTTTTAAAGGAGCGTAGCGTATTTTAAAAATGTATCGAGAACAGGTTTGGTACACGTAAGCTTCTAGATACAAATTTCTTCGCGCCATGAAACTCACTCGAAGTGACATTTGAGATAAACAAGAAAGAATGGTTGAATAGGAAGAGTATTGCCAATTGAAGTGTTTTCTGAATGGAGCATAGGGTATTTTCAAAAAAAAATGCCTGCTTGATGGTGGGCAGGTATCAAGAACAGGTTTGGTACACGCTACCACACAAACCCCTTTTTAAAAGTTAAATAACGCCATAAGTAGATTTAGGGTTTGCAGTTTTGTTATCTTAAACAAGTCTTTGAAGATAAATGGATCTATGAAAAAGAAATATCTGTTAGTTGCCTTATTTGTTGTAGTAGGTATCGTCGGTTTTGCTGGTGTACAATACTTACCTACATCAGAAAATGAGATAGCTTCTGAAGCTTTAGATTCCGTTGCTACCCGTAGAGATTTACGCAGAAGCTTCTTTGATAAACGAGAAATTCTAGTTGTTTACGGTGCAAAAGATACCGTCTTACAACAGCAGTATAAAGATATTCTTCATGATCTATCGTTATTAGAAGTAAGTAAATCGTGGCGAAGTGTAAAGGTGAACTATCAAAATGTAGATGAGGTCAGCGAAGAATCATTGAAAAACAGTATTGTGTATTTGGTGGGCGCTGTTGATGAAAACAGGTTGATTAAAAAGTACATAACCGATACCCCTTTTCAGGTCTCGAAAACGGCTATTGGAATCGGGACTAAAAAAGTTCAAAATAACAATTCAGTATTAGGGGTGAGTTTTTATCCAAGTCCCGTAGATTCAAAAATACCGCTCAGCTTTTTAACGGGTACCGATGCAGAACAGGTGTTTAGTTTTTTTGCAGAAAAAGTTTTAGAACAGGGGCAGTCTTTCTACCGCCAGAATCTAGAGTACGAAGTATACGAAGATAAAGAGCGAATGGTAATGGGCGATTTCAATGCCAATTGGGGTATTGAGGGGTCTACATACTTTAATTTCTCAACAGGTACTAAAGTAGTTTTAGATACCGATGAGTACCAGTTTATAGATCATCAAAATGCAATTCGAACATCAGAGGTGTCAGAAAAACAGAATGAGGTAAATGCTTCTAGAATTAGGGTTTTTGATTTTGTAGGCAAAGACAATGTACCTAAAATCACATATAATTTTTATACCTGTACAGAAGAAAAAGGCTTAATGACGGGCAATACCGATCATTCCACTTTCGACACGGTTACAAACGCTGTACATACTATCGTCAATAAAATTTATGAAAATAATAATATCGGTAGAAATAATGCTTTGTTGCTGTACAATCTTATTGGTGAGAGTGATAAGAATATAATCACATCAGGATTGCCAATTTATTTTACAGATACCTGGCAAATGAAAGGTTATAAATATTGGTCGGCAAGGTTGGTAGAATCTGAAAATACGTATACTGTTGCAGAACTTTTAGACAATTCTTTTATGGAGATGGAATCATCACTTATTAGAGATTGTATGGCGGGTGCTTTTACAGATTTTCTGATAAAAACCTGGGGAAAAGATACCTACTTAAAACGCTACAAAAATGCATCACTCTCAGAACGTGAAATTAAAAGTCTAGAGGTAAAGTGGCAGAATTATTTAAAGGGATTGCCAAAAGAACATCCGAAGAAAAAGACAGAATCTAAAAAATTACCCTATCTCAAAGGTTTCAATTTTGCACATGAAGGCTACAGTATATATAATGGCTATGGTTCTAAAAAGGCAACAGAATCGCTGTTAAAGCAAAAGAATATGGGTAGTAATGCCATGGCGATTGTACCATATACAGGTATTAACGATATTAATACCCCGACACCGCTACATTTTAGCGATAATGCAGGTAGTGAAAATGATGATGCCATAGTACATGCAGTTGCGACGGCAAGCGACATGGGCATGTATACGCTATTGAAACCTCAAATATATGTGGGCGGCAGCTGGCCAGGTGGTATAGATATGCCGACAGATGCGCAATGGAACAAGTTTCATGATTACTATTACCGATGGATACGCCACTACGCTTTTTTGGCTGAAATTCATGAAATGGATGCTTTGTGTATTGGTGTCGAATTCACCAAGGCAACCTTATCGCAGCCCGATGCCTGGCGAGCAATGATAAAAAAAACAAGGGCTCTATATTCTGGGCAACTGACCTATGCTGCTAATTGGGGAGCTGAATTTGAGGAAATAGAGTTTTGGAACGATTTGGATTTCATAGGATTAAATTCCTATTATCCTTTAAGTAAAAAAGAAAATCCAACCAATGAGGAGATGAGTCTGCAGTTCGATACTATAAAGACTAAGATTAAAAAAGTATACGACCGTTTTCAAAAGCCTATCGTATTTACAGAGATCGGATTTAGAAGTGTAGACACCCCGTGGAAGAATCCGCATGCCGAGGCAGACGATACTATAAATGAAGAAGCACAACGCAGAGCTTACGAAATTATCTTTGAGGGTATACAAGACGAACCTTGGTGCCAGGGCATATTGTGGTGGAAATTCCCAAGCTTCATCGAATACCGTGGCGAGCACAACAGTGCCTTTACACCTAATAATAAATTAGCGGAAGAAACTGTTCGCGAATGGTTTACAAAGTAGTCGGTATTCTAAAAAAAATATATGCTATTTATAGGTTTAAGGTAGCACTGCAAATACGTGTAACTTCTTGATATTCAATTTTTACTCACACTTTTTATTCAACGAAAAAACTTCATAATGGGCTAAGGCTGTTTTAGATGTCAAAATAGTCGTTTGGGTCACTAATACCATCCGTCAGCTATATTCTAGAATATCTTTGGGGTATAGAAAACAATTCTGGAAACTTAAAAACATATATAATGAAGAATATTAGAGTAGTAACTGCAGTAGCAATTTTAGCCGTTACATTTATTTCGTTTAAAGGAGTACAAAAACATAAAATAGCTGAGAAAGCTGAAATCACCGCTTTTTTTGATGATTGTATTATCGATTTAGAAGCGCAATTACAAACGTCTTTAGAGAACGATAAATTAAACCCAAACGATATTAGGGTAGTAGAAATTGATGAAGAAGTAAATTTAGGTTTTGATGCCTTTGAATATTTACCGATAGTATTCGATGCCTATGCAAGTGCTGAATTGACCGAGCAAGATTTTAAAGTATTCGAGAGCGAAGAAGAAGTTGATTTAGGGTTTGATACGGCGGCATATTTGCCAACAGATTTTGATGTATATGCACTTTAAAAAGTTTGTGTAGTTTAAATTAAAGTTGGCCTTAGTTTCGGTGAAGACCGGCTTTTTACGTGTTTTAGATATAAAAGTTTTATTAGGTACATTTGAGAAGTACCATTACAAAGTAGTTACATGGCTATAACAAAGGTGAAACAAGGGGAAGTTATTAAAACCGCCCTATTATTAGGTATACTGGTATCATTGCCAAAAACCATTTATTTATATAATGGTATTATGGAGGGCAATTTAGATTTTTCCTTTACTTGGGTTACAGATTTTCTATATCGTTATATCTTCTTCATTTGTTTCTCTTATTCCGTTTTACAATTAAATGCCAATATAGATTTTGATGCGTACAAATGGCCCACTTATGTGAAGTTGGGTGTTATTTTTATCATGAATGTTGTGGTACTTTTAATAGGGATCTACTTAATACATGCCCTATATCCTATTTTTAATGGGAGACCATTAGATCCTCGAGAGACTGGTTTTGTCAGATTTACGATTATTAATCTTTCTATCGTTCTTTATTTTATTGCCAGGTTACTTCGTGTAAGTACCGATAAGCAAGAAAGTAGAATAGAGAACGAGCAATTAAAGCAGCAAAATTTAGAGAACGAACTATCGGCTTTAAAAAACCAGATCGATCCGCACTTTTTGTTCAATTCGCTAAATTCGTTATCGTCGCTAGTACGTGAAAATGACCAGGCGACCCAGTTTGTAAACAAACTGTCATATATGTATCGCTATATTTTACAGAGTGGCGAGACTAATTTGGTACCGATAAAAGACGAATTGAAATTTTTAGATAGCTATTCTTTTTTAATGCAGACCCGATATCGTGATCGTATACAAATAGAGGTGAATATCGATGCCAATTTAATGGATTGTGAAGTACCGCCATTGGCTTTGCAATCTTTAGTAGAAAACTCGGTAAAGCATAATGAAATATCATCGACCAACCCATTAACGGTCAAGGTATATTCTAGCGGAGGTTCGTTGTTCGTAGAAAACCCAATTCGTACGCGAAGTACGATGGCAGAAGGCATGGGCACGGGACTCTATAATCTTAAAAAGCGGTATTTGCTTTTATTGAAGAAAGAAGTGTTGGTCAGTACCGATAATGATGTTTTTAAAGTAGAATTACCTTTAAAACCCTTGGCATGAAAGTAATTATTGTTGAAGACGAGCTAGCTGCAAGCGATAACCTTTCGTATTTACTAACGAGGATCAATGCAGATATTGAGGTTATTCAGGTTTTAGATACCGTAAAAGCTACAGTAGATTATTTCACTAATCCGCATGAGGGTGTTTTGGTGTTTATGGATATTCATTTGGCAGATGGCATCTCGTTCGAAATTTTTGAACAAGTCGAAATCGATATTCCTATTATATTCACTACCGCTTATGACCAATATGCCTTAAAAGCATTTAAGGTGAACAGCATAGACTATTTATTAAAACCAATCGATAAAGAAGAATTATCAGATGCTTTAGATCGTTTTGATGCATTGAACCTTAAAAAGGGTATCGATGAGGTTCAAATGAATAGCCTTTTACAACTGATACAGACTAAGGCAGAGAATTTTAAAAAGACTTTTTTAGTAAGTGTGGGCGACCAATTAGTACCGGTTAAAACTGCCGATATCGCATATTTTTTTATTGATACCGGTGTTGTAAAAGCGGTAACTGTGCAAGAGCGTTCGTTTGTATTAGATGTGAAGTTAGAAGATATCGAAGATGCTTTAGATCCTTCGGTGTTCTTCAGGGCAAACCGACAGTTTATAGTCCGTCGGGAAGCTATAGTTACCATAAAATTACATTTCAATAGCAAGTTATTGGTCGACGTACACCCGGTTTGTAGCGAGCGAATTGTGGTGAGCAAGGCAAAAGCGACGGAGTTTAAAAGTTGGATGAACTCTTAGGATTTGTTTATTTTTTCGGTTTCTTTTTTCTAAAGATATTCGATATCGTTTGCCCTATTTCATCCATTTTATCGAAAGGCTCTAATAATGTTGGGTTGGTCAAATTAATGGGTGATGTATCTTTAACGCCCGCTTGCTTAGGATAAATTAAAAGGTAGCTCTTCTTGTTGAAATACGTATTTAGGTAGGTTGGTATTTTACTCATATTGGGGTCGTACGAAGGCATATTTTTTCTACTTAGAACAATTACCAGGTTATCATCTTTTAGAATTTCATCTTTAAGCACTAAAAAATCTTCCCAGTTTTTAAAGTGGTGGTATTCGTATACTACCGGATGTTTTAACTGCAAGCTATCGATGGCAGTTTTAGTTTCATCGGAAGCAAAGAAAACCAGCTTTGCGCTTGAATTCTGTGCAATATTCCATAGTTTTTTTAGCCATAGCGAGAATCCGATTTCTTTTTCGGCATGCTCAGGTACAATGATCACGTGTCTTTTTAAAGTGCTAAAAGGTTGTGTAGGTTTGTAGATTAGGGTAGTAGGGTTACATCTCGATAAAATACCTTCGGTCAAGTTCCCCAGAAAAGAATCGGACAGATTTCTCTTTACATGCAGCCCCAAAATTAGGTCGGTAATTTTATGCTCTTTGGTAACATTCGAAATACCGTTGACAATGTTAATATCGTAACGTAGTAATTGGTGCAAGGTGTTATCGGTGGCAGAAGCGGTAACAGCGGCATGCCCAAGAATTTTACGTGCATGTTTTTCGGCAGAGCTCCCCGTTTCATAATCATCAACGATACTAAGGGCAAAAAGACCTTCTTTGTTCTGTTTCGATTTTGCGGTAATGCCTAAATTCAAAAGGTCATCTATAGTGTCGCTATTATTTATGGGAATCAATATTTTCTCTAAGTAGTCTTCCTCATCGGTAGTGGTATCAGAATGCTCTAATAAGGCAATGTTCTTAGCCCCTTTTTGTGCTACGAAAGAAGCGATGGTACAGGTAAATAGAATCATTAAAATAGTACCGTTCAAAATACTCTCGTTCAGCAATCGAATAGGTTCGCCGGCAGCTGTTGTGCCAATTATTAAATTATAACCGATTAAAACTGCAGCAAGGGTAGCAGCGGCTTGGGCGTTACTTAGACCAAAGATCAATCTGCGCTCATCGGCCGAAAAGTGAAATGTTTTTTGGGTAAGCCATGCCGCTAAAAATTTTGCTGTCGTGGCAATAATAATCATAATGGTAGCGACTTTGATAGTTTCAAAATCTTTAAAGAAGGCCCTGTAGTCGACCAGCATGCCTACACCGATTAAAAAGAACGGAATAAAAATAGCATTACCCACAAACTCAATTCTATTCATAAGAGGCGAAGTATGCGGTATAAGCCTGTTGAGTGCCAAGCCCGTTAAAAATGCCCCTATTATAGCTTCAATACCCGCAATTTCAGCTAAGAAGGCACCTAAAAATACCATCATCAGTACAAAAATGTAATGCGAGATATTATCGTCGAATCTTTTAAAAAACCATCGACCAATAATTGGGAAAATCAACATGACCGTGGCACCAAAAATTAAAATAGACACCGATAATTTCAGCCAGAAAGCTAAGTTTACTTCGCCCGTATTCATACCTACGATAACGGCAAGTACCAAAAGCGCTAGCGTATCGGTAATTAAGGTGCCACCGACAGTAATATTAACTGCCCTATTTTTAGCTACCCCCAATTTACTAATGAGCGGATATGCGATTAAGGTATGCGACGCGAACATACTCGCCAAAAGTACCGAAGTCGCCATAGAAAACTCTAACAAATACAGCCCTGCGAAGATGCCCAATACCATCGGGATAATGAAGGTATAAAGACCAAAAACGATACTCTTTTTACTGTTCTTTTTGAAATCTGCCAGGTCTATTTCTAATCCGGCGAGGAACATAATATAGAGTAGCCCTGCAGTACCCGAAAGTATAATTCCACTATCGCGCTCCATTAAATTAAATCCGTTCGGACCAATAACTGCGCCAGCGATAATAAGCCCGAGCAAGGCAGGTATTTTTATTTTATTCAGTAGTATAGGGGTGAACAGAATAATGATCAGTATCAATAGAAATTTCAATACCGGATTGGTAAAGGGCAAGCTGGTTTCAATGGTAAGCAATGAAATCATATGGTGTGCATTTTGCAACGCTCTGGTAAAATGCAACCGATTTGCCGTTCACCCTTAGTTGATTGTTATATACGGTTTTGCGGTCTAAAAAGATGTCACTACCGTGCGTTAAACATAGTGAATAAGCAACTATAAATCTACTGTAAAATACACACCAAGATGAAATAAATTGTACACTTAGATTACATTTTGATAGGGTATCGAAATAGGGTAAAAAAAGCGTAGTTTTTTAAACAAAAATTA
>JANQUX010000427.1:16104-16706 GCA_030730545.1 Maribacter sp.
TCTACTGTAAAATACATGCCAAGATGAAATATATTTTTCACTTAGGTTACCTGTTGATGAAGTGTAGCGGTACTGTAAAAAGGACAGTGGGATACAACGAATATTATCGTTTACGGGTATATGAGGAAAGGTAAAATCGAAGGGTTACTCTTGTTGATTTTCTATCTTATCGATCATCTCTTTAAAAAGACCTAGCAAAAATTTCAGTTTGTGAGGGTCACCTGCAGCAGTAAATTTTTGATCTGCTATTTTAACTCCGTACCAATCATCTTTACTAGTTTCGTTCAAGATCCATTCGAGGTTCATAGTGGCTATAGATGTGTTCGAAATATTAATCTCAACTTCCCATCCCGGTCTATCCAATGTGTTTATTTGAATAGCATCACTACTTTCCCAATCGCCATCGCAATTATCTGTAAACCAATCTTGTATCCAATCTAAAATATCCATATTGTATGCGTAAGTGAACCTAAGTTTTGTTTGTGTAATTTGCTAATATAGGGCTTGGACAGCGTTAATTATGATTTCAACCAACAAACTAGCTCGCTAACCACCAGCAAACTAGTTCACTATTTAACTATCCAACTATCCAACTATCTCAC
>JANQUX010000428.1 GCA_030730545.1 Maribacter sp.
GAACTAGGGGAGTTTCAAGATACTATTTATGCTCATGGCAAATATAGTATTCTGGTATGCCTACAAGGTATGGACACCGCTGGTAAAGATAGTTTAATACGAGAGGTGTTTAAAGATTTTAATGTTAGTGGTTTAGAGGTGCATAGTTTTAAAGTACCTACAGAATTAGAACTGAGCCATAATTATCTTTGGCGTCATTATTTAGTATTGCCTGCAAAAGGTAAATTTGGCGTTTTTAATAGAACCCATTACGAAAATGTATTGGTAACTAGAGTGCACCCAGAATATATTTTAAATGAACATATACCGGGTATACATACGGTAGAAGATATTGATCAGAAATTTTGGGATAAAAGATTTGAACAGATCAATGATTTTGAACGCCATCTTGCCGAAAACGGAACCTTAATATTTAAGTTCTTTCTTAATCTCTCTAAAGAAGAGCAACGTCAACGTTTATTAAGAAGGCTTGCTTTAAAAGAAAAACATTGGAAATTTTCTCCAGGAGATTTGAAAGAACGTAAATTATGGGACGTGTACCAACATTGTTACGAAGAAGCTATTTCTAAAACAACCCACGATCATGCGCCGTGGTTTGCAGTGCCTGCAGATAATAAGAAAGCAACAAGAATAATTATCGCCTCTATTTTATTAGAATCGTTAAAAAAATACAAAGATATCAAAGAGCCTATGTTGAGCGAAAAAATAATGGCTAATTTAGACAGCTATGAAGAACAACTACAAAGTGAATAGTAAACTTGCGCTTTTATTTGTTATCGCTTTCACATATGTGGGGTCGTCACAAAATACAGATCAAGAACAGATAAAGAAACTTTATGATGTAGCATTGACAGAAGGTGCTGGTTATAATTGGTTGAATTATTTATCGAATCAAATTGGTGGGCGATTATCGGGATCGATACAGGCTCAACAAGCTGTCAATTATACAAAGTCTCAATTAGATTCTTTAGGCGTTGATAAAGTTTGGTTGCAACCGGTTATGGTGCCTAAGTGGGTTAGGGGTACACCAGAATTTGCTTATTACGAAACTTCGCCAGGTGCAACTACGAACGTTGCTATTTGTGCATTAGGTGGTTCAGTACCCACTCCGCAACAGGGTATTAAAGCAAATATTATTGAAGTTGATGGTATAGAACAGTTGGCTATTCTAGGAAAGGATAAAATTTCTGGTAAAATCGTATTCTTCAATAAACCGATGGATGCTACTCAGATAGATACCTTTACAGCATATTCTAATTGTGTTGATCAGCGTTATGCCGGTGCAGAAGAAGCTTCTAAATACGGTGCATTGGGTGTAATTGTACGCTCGTTAAATTTGCGCTTAGATGATTACCCGCATACGGGTTCAATGGGTTATGGGGAACAGCCGGAATCAGAAAGAATACCTGCTGCTGCAATTAGTACCAATGGGGCTGAATTATTGAGTACTTCGTTAAAATTGAATCCTGAAATTAATTTTTATTTCAAACAAAACTGTAAGCAATTTAATGATGTAGAGTCATTCAACGTTATCGCAGAAATTAGAGGCACAACGAAACCTGAAGAGGTAATCGTAGTTGGCGGGCACCTAGATTCTTGGGATTTAGGCGATGGTTCTCATGACGATGGTGCCGGTTGTGTTCAAAGTATGGAGGTTTTAAACCTTTTCAAAAAAACTGGTTATAAACCCAAACATACCGTTAGAGTTGTTCTTTTTATGAATGAGGAAAACGGATTAAGAGGTGGTAACAAATATGCTGAAGTTGCCAAAGCCAATAACGAGAAACACATATTCGCTTTAGAAAGTGATTCTGGCGGATTTACACCTCGCGGATTTACTATCGATAGTTCGGATAAGAACTTTGAGAAAATATTGACCTGGAAAAATCTTTTTGAGCCTTACCTAATTCACTCTTTTGAAAAAGGATTTAGTGGTGCAGATATTGGTCCTTTAAAACAAGAAGGATTAGTTCTTGCAGGGTTAAGACCAGATTCTCAACGTTATTTTGACCATCATCATGCCGAGAACGATACTTTTGAACATGTAAATAGACGCGAACTACAGTTAGGTGCTGCTTCTATGGCAAGTTTGGTATACTTAGTAGACAAATACGGATTCTAATTGAATAAAATATTCTGCAACAGTTTTGGGTTTTGAACTAGACGAAATGTACAAATCGTTAAATTTCTTTACCTTTGCTGCATACTAAAAAATACTAAAATGGAAGAAGGAATTTACGCCAAGTTCAATACAAATAAAGGCGAAATACTAGTAAAATTAACTCATGATAAAACTCCTGGTACAGTTGGGAATTTTGTAGCCTTAGCAGAAGGTGATAAAGAAAATAGTGCCAAAGGTAAAGGTGAGCCTTATTATAATGGTTTAAAATTTCATAGGGTTATTCCTGATTTTATGATTCAAGGTGGTTGCCCTCAAGGTAGAGGTACTGGTGACGCCGGTTATAAATTTGATGATGAATTTCACCCAGAATTAAAGCATGATGCACCTGGTGTGCTTTCAATGGCTAATTCGGGTCCGGGTACTAATGGTAGCCAGTTTTTTATTACGCATGTGCCAACACCTTGGTTAGATAACAAACATACTATTTTTGGTCGTGTTGAGTCAGGTCAAGAAGTTGTAGATGCTATAGCACAAGATGATTTTATTGAATCTTTAGAAATTGTAAGAGTTGGTGATGCTGCCCAAAAGTGGGACGCATTAAAGGCTTATGAAGATTTTAACGCCTCTGGTGAAGTAAGATTAGCGAAAGAAAAAGCAAAGCAAGAGGCTGAGCTAGATAAAGTTGCTGCAGGTTTTGAATCTACACCCTCTGGACTTCGTTATAAAATGATTCAGAAAGGTAGCGGAGCGCAAGCTGAGAAAGGAAAAAAAGTTTCTGTGCATTATGAAGGTTCACTTCTAGATGGTCAGGTTTTTGATTCATCTTACAAGCGTAATTCTCCAATTGATTTTCAATTGGGTATCGGTCAAGTTATACCAGGTTGGGATGAAGGTATCTCATTATTAAAAGTTGGTGATAAGGCACGTTTCGTAATTCCTTCAGACTTAGCATATGGGTCGGCTGGTGCTGGCGGGGTAATACCACCTGATGCCACATTGATATTCGATGTAGAGTTAATGAAAGTGGGTTAAGAAACCACTTCAAAATTATAGATAAGCACCTGTATTGTAATG
>JANQUX010000429.1 GCA_030730545.1 Maribacter sp.
GCCATCTTCTAAATCGCCTAAGAACATGCCTTTTTTGGCACGACCTCTACCTAAAAGTGTTTTCAACTCTTCGGTAGTTGCTCCATCAGCGTATGCTTTTTGAACTTCGTTATAAAACTTGTTTTTCACTAAACGAACGGGTGCCAATTCTTTTAATGTCAAATGGGTATCACCTTCATTGGCATTAACTACCACTTCTTTAAAATTGATGTGGTTTGATGCTTCTAAACTGGCTACAAATCGGCTACCAACTTGCACTCCGTCAGCTCCTAAAACCATAACAGCCAACATTGCTCTACCAGTTGATATTCCACCAGCCGCAATTAAGGGAATAGTTATTTTTTCTTTCACCGCAGGAATCAACACCAAAGTTGTTGTTTCATCACGACCGTTATGCCCGCCTGCTTCAAAGCCTTCTGCTACAATAGCATCTACTCCGGCTTCCTGAGCTTTCAATGCAAACTTTAAACTACTCACTACATGTACAACTGTAATTCCTTTTTCTTTAAGGAAAGATGTCCATGTTTTCGGATTTCCTGCAGATGTAAACACAATTTTTACATCCTCCTCTATAACAATATCCATCAATTTATCGATATCAGGATACAGCATAGGTACATTAACCGCAAAAGGTTTCGAAGTCGCCTTCTTGCATTTCTGAATATGCTCCCTTAACACATCAGGATACATACTACCGGAACCAATAACGCCCAAACCTCCACTATTAGAAACAGCACTGGCTAATCGCCATCCGCTGGTCCAAATCATTCCTCCTTGAATAATAGGGAATTCTATCTTAAAAAGTTCGGTAATTCTATTTTGCATGAATGAAGTAATTTACCTCGGAGTAATGAACCCTAAGCTTTGTGTTGAAAATTTTATTTAGAATTCGACGCAAGTATCGAAAAACTCAAATCTCGATTATCGAGTAAAAAAGTTACATTTTAAAGTTTCTATGATTCTCTTTAAAATGTAACATATTAGTTAAGAAATAACGCCAGATCCTATAAGGTCATCTTCAATATACCATGCTACAAACTGACCTTCGGTAATTGCAGATTGCATTTCTTTAAAATCAACATACATACCACCTTCTACTTTATAAATAGTAGCGTCTTGCAGTTCTTGACGGTATCGAATACGTGCTTTTACTTCTAGCTTATCATCGATATGTACAGCTAAATCTGTACGTACCCAATGTATTTCTTCGTCTTTAACGAACAAGGTTCTTCTATACAAACCAGGGTGAGCCTTACCTTGACCGGTGTAAATGATATTCTCGTTAACATCTGTATCAATTACAAATAAAGGTTCTTTTGTACCGCCTACATGCAACCCTTTGCGTTGCCCTTTAGTAAAGTAATGCGCACCTTGGTGCTCACCAACAATTTTACCATCAGTTAAATGATAAACCGGTTTCTCTGCATAAAATTCTAACTCAGCGTATTTATCTGTAAACGATGTAATAGCTCTTTCATAACTATCGAAAGCCGCAGGGACCTCAACAATTTTACCCGTTTTAGGTTTTAATTGCTGTTGTAAAAACTCTGGTAATCTAACCTTACCAATAAAACATAAACCTTGTGAGTCTTTTTTATCTGCTGTAATCAGATTCATTTTTTTTGCAATTTCCCTCACTTGTGGCTTGGTCAACTCCCCTATCGGAAATAATGTTTTTGATAATTGCTCTTGTGATAATTGGCATAAAAAATAAGATTGGTCTTTATTACCATCTTTTCCTGCCAATAATTGATATGTCTCAGAACCATCAGAATTATGAAGTGTCCCTTTTCTACAATAATGTCCCGTGGCAACATAATCTGCCCCTAATTGCATCGCTATTTTCATAAAGACATCAAACTTGATCTCTCTGTTACACAGCACATCTGGATTCGGGGTACGCCCCATTTCATATTCCTTGAACATATAATCTACAATACGCTCTTTATATTCTGCACTTAAATCAACTGTTTGAAACGGAATACCTAGTTTTTCAGCCACAATTAGTGCATCGTTACTATCTTCTAACCACGGACACTCTTCTGATATCGTTACAGAATCATCATGCCAATTCTTCATGAACAAGCCAATAACATCATAACCTTGCTCTTTTAGCAAGTATGCCGCTACGCTTGAATCTACTCCTCCAGAAAGTCCTATTACTACTTTTTTCATATCATCTTCTTGGTCGCAACAAAATTACAAAATTTCAATTCAGGAATACATTTTTTTGAACAAGCATGAAAGACTCTTAGAACTAAAATTTATAAGATTAAACGTATTTCTCAAATTGGCATCAACAAATACTATGTTAAACTTTTCTAAATATAAATTAAACATATTTTTTATTAATCCGGAGTCAAACTGCCATGATATATGTATTTATAGCCTTATTTTTAAAATAAAAAGGAATTAAGTTGTCATTTTTTTAACATATTGATAATTTTTTCATTTAATATTTTGTTTAGCTTTTAATTAAAATAGTTCAACAATAAATAATAACAAATGAAAAATTTAGGTAAAATTTTAAAATCGACAGCAATGGTAATGCTGTTAGTTTTTGCTACTTCTTGTAGCGATGATGACAACGATGATCCAGTAATTATCGTTGAAGAAGACAACATAGTAGAGGCTGCACAAAAAACGAGTTCTTTAAGCTCTCTAGTATCAGCATTGGCAAAAGCCGATGAAAGTGCAAATAACGATTTGATTACCGCTTTAAGTAGTGAAGGCCCTTTTACGGTTTTAGCACCAACAAACGATGCATTCGCAAGTCTTTTAGCTCGATTAGACGGTTTTGACTCCTTAGAAGATTTTAACAATGAGCAATTACAAGACTTATTGGCAACAATTTTAAAATATCATGTAGTATCTGGAGCTGCAGTAGGTTCTGGGGATTTAACAGAAGGACAAACCATAACTACATTACAAGGAGAAACACTAACTGTTAGCATTGCTAACGGAGTTACCTTTACAGATGCCGCAGCCGAAATGGCTACGGTAACTACAGCCGACGTAGAAACACAAAATGGTATTGTCCATATTATCGATAAAGTATTGATTCCTCAAGAAGCTTTAGATGCATTGAGCAGTGTCTTATTGACTTCTATTACCGATTTGGCTATTTCAGTACCAAGTCTAAGTATATTAGTTGAGGCATTAATAGCTGCTGATGGAGAC
>JANQUX010000430.1 GCA_030730545.1 Maribacter sp.
ATCTTTTACTATCCATTAACTCTACAAGTACAATAATCAACCCAACAGTACATCCAAATTAGCCTATCTATTAATTTTGTAAAAATTTATGGCTTATTGCATCCCTTTACTCTAAAAAAATACCTAATTTCAAAGAACTCAATCAAATAGAAAAATACGATGGCAAATTTTAGTTTAAAAGTTAATGGAAAAACACAAGAAATAGATGTAGACCCCACTACACCAATACTTTGGGTTTTACGAGATCATTTAAAACTAGTCGGCACAAAATTTGGATGTGGCATTGCGCAATGTGGTGCTTGTACTGTTCACCTAGGTGATAATGCGGTACGATCTTGTCAACTACCAATATCTGCCGTTGGTGAGCAATCTATTACTACCATTGAGGGATTATCTGAAAATGGCGACCATCCTGTTCAGAAGGCCTGGTTAGAAGAAGATGTGTATCAGTGTGGTTATTGCCAAGCTGGTCAAATAATGAACGCCAGTGCATTTTTAAAACGAAATCCCAATCCTACCGATGTAGAAATTGAGGATGCTATGAACGGTAATATCTGTCGTTGTGGCACATATACGCGAATTAAAAAGGCAATTAAAACCGCCAGTACTACGAACGCGTAATAACAAGTGTCCCACAATTTGGGATAGTAACTTTCATTAAAAAACAAACAGATGACACTCATAAAAACAACATATAATAGACGTTCTTTCTTAAAAAGCGGTTCGCTTGCCGGTGGCGGTATGATTTTAGGATTCAGTTGGTTAGCTTCATGCAAACCTACCCCCGAGCAAGTAAGCAACATCCCAAAAGAATGGTTCGATATCAATGCCTTCTTAAAAATTGGAGATAACGGTATGGTAACTATAATGTCGCCAAACCCAGAAATAGGACAGAATGTAAAAACCTCTATGCCTATGATCGTCGCAGACGAACTTGGTGTAGATTGGAAAAATGTAATCGTTGAACAAGCGCCTTTAAATACCGATATTTTTCAAAGACAAATTGCCGGTGGTAGTCAATCTATCCGTGCAAGCTGGTCTGGATTACGAATGGCAGGTGCTACAGCAAGACATATGCTAATTGCCGCAGCGGCCGATACATGGCAGGTCGATGCTTCTGAAATTACGGTTAATGCCGGTGTCATTAGTCATGCAGCCTCATACAAATCAGCCGGATTTGGCGATATGGCTTCTAAAGCAGCCACCATGCCCATACCTGAAGAGGTGAAATTGAAAGAAACAAGCGAATTTGATATTATTGGTACGGATAGAAGAAATGTAGACGGACCGAATATTGTTACCGGAAAGCCTTTATTCGGTATTGATATTCAAGAAGAAGGTATGATGATCGCCATGATCGTGCACCCACCTGCGTTTGGTATGACATATAAATCGATGAATGCCGATGCCGTTAAATCTATGCCGGGTATTAAAGATGTTTTCCCTATTGATGTTTATAAAGATGATACGGAAAAACAATGGTCTGATGCCGGTGGTATAGATAAACTTGTTGCTATTGTAGGTGAATCTACTTGGCAATGTATGCAGGCTAAAAATGCATTGAATGTTGAATGGGAAGAATCTTCGGCTTTAGAAAGTACCAAAGGGCATGATGAAGCATTGACTAAATTATTGAATACTTCTTCTAAACAGCCAGCACGTAACGATGGTAATGTAGCTAGTGCCTTCAAAAAAGCAGATAAAATTATAGAACGTACTTATAGTGCTCCTTTTCTAGCGCATAATACGATGGAACCGATGAACTTCTACGCAGATGTTACTGCAGAAAGAGCTTTGTTCAACGGACCAATACAAACTCCTGAGTTTTTAGAAAAGACACTGGCTTCTAGATTAGGTATGCCTGTTGAAAAAATAGATATTAAAATGAGCCGTATGGGTGGCGGGTTTGGTCGTCGTCTATATGGAACTTTCGGCGTGGAAGCTGCAGTGATTTCTCAACACATGAAAGCACCTATTAAATTGGTGTACACGCGTGAAGATGATATGACCCAAGGTACCTACCGCCCAACGTATAAAGTAAAGTATAAAGCAGGTTTAGATAAAGAAGGTAATTTAATTGCATGGCACGTTAAAGGTGCTGGATCTAATGACGATTTACTTTTTGAAAATAGATTTCCGGCAGGTGCTGTCGATAACTACCTAGCTGAAAAATTCAGTTTAGAAACAAATGTTACTACTGGGGCATGGCGTGCGCCACGTTCTAACTTTGTTGCTGGCGCAGAACAAGCATTTTTAGATGAAGTTGCCGAGACTGCTGGTAAAGACCCAATAGAATTTAGATTAGAGTTATTTGACAGGGCTATTAAAAACCCTGTTGGTGAACCTGAAAAGAACGATTACGACCCAGTACGTTATGCAGGTGTTCTTAAATTAGTTAGAGAGAAATCTGGTTGGGACGGAAGTAATAAAAACGGTGCCGCAAGAGGTGTTTCTGCTTACTACTGCCACAACTCTTATGTTGCGCAAGTTTTAGATCTAGCAACCGATTCAAAATCACCAAAGGTTACTAAAGTATGGTGTGCCGTAGATTGCGGAATCGTAATTAACCCTATGGCTGCAAAAAATCAAATTGAAGGAGGAATTATTGACGGTATCGGACACGCGACTTATAGCGAAATGACATTTGAAGATGGTAAACCTCAACATAAGAATTTTGATACCTATCGCTTAATACGACATAAAGAAGCACCAAAAGAAATTGAAAGCTTTTTTGTAGACAATGGTATAGACCCAACTGGGTTAGGAGAGCCTTCATTGCCGCCTATAATCGGAGCTTTGGCAAATGCACTTTACAAAGCAACCGGTCAAAGACATTACAATCAACCATTTATTACTGAAAAATCGGTAATTGGATAATGCCCTTATGCTATTGTAAATCGAAAACGCCGAAATCTTAGATTTCGGCGTTTTTAATTTGTACTAGTTAATTATATCTTGAACCTGAGCACTGCTCTAAAATAACTTCTAGAATCATTATCTATAGTAAACAATGTGTTGTTACTACCATCTTTAAGTTTGTTATTTAAACTGAAATTATAGGCGGCACGTACATCTAATTGTAAATGGTCTGTAAAGTGATACTCGTATTGTAGACCACCATTAATTAAAGACATATTTATAATTTCAGCAGTATCGGTTCCATTAACCAATGCCCCA